>CAXBLS010000038.1:0-26609 GCA_963976585.1 uncultured Kordiimonadaceae bacterium | reverse complement strand
CCTTAATAGTTATTTCCGATGCCATTAAAGGCCCCCATATTCCGCGAGCGAATAAACCTCGCACCCTCTATTTTTTAGCAATTCTGATCCACCAAGTTCCGGAAGGTCAATGATAAAACAACTGTCTGTGACCCGCCCACCTGCCCTTTTAATCAGTTTTAGTGCGGCAATTGCCGTTCCACCTGTTGCTATCAAATCATCAACAATAAGAACATTATCCCCTGGCGTGATGGCATCCACATGTATTTCAAGTGCGTCCGTACCGTATTCCAGTTCATAATCTTCTTTATGAGTAAGATGGGGTAGTTTTCCGGCCTTCCTGATGGTGACAAAGCCAATTCCGAGCATATGTGCAATCGCCCCACCCAATATAAACCCCCTTGCCTCTATACCAGCGATTTTATCAATACCTTTATCACGGTAATGAGTAACAAAGGCATCTATCATTTTTGGATAAGCAATATCACTTTCGAAGATAGTTGTAACATCACGAAACATAATCCCGGGTTTTGGATAATCGGGAATGGTTCTTATATAATCTTTTACCCAACTCATCGGTTTAAAACCCTTCCCGCGACTGCAGACAGTTTTGCTCTAACCTCTGGTGAAAGTTTTTTACTGGTCATAAGAGCATATTCAAGCGCACTATCACATCCTTGCTGACATGGATGACGATTTTCTGCGCTAGCGAGAAACGGAATAAGTTTCTTAATCAAGGAACGGGCATTCGCGGAATTGGCGCCAAGCGTTTTTCTGATTTCCGTTACATCAACTTCACCGTGATCAGGATGCCAGCTATCATAATCAGTGACCATGGCCACAGTGGCGTAACATATCTCCGCTTCACGAGCCAATTTTGCTTCAGGCATATTTGTCATACCAATAACATCGCAGCCCCATGTTCTATACATATGCGATTCAGCGAGCGTTGAAAATTGTGGTCCTTCCATCGCAAGATAAGTACCACCATCATGTATCTTCACATCAATATCCTCACCAGCCTTTAGAATAAGACTACCCAGATCACCACATGTGGGATAGGCAACAGAAACATGAGCAACGGCCTCTTCATCGAAAAACGTTTTGCTTCTAGCAAATGTACGGTCGATAAACTGATCGACTAGGACAAAGTCACCTGGTGCCATTTCGTCCCTGAAACTGCCGCAAGCACTGATACTAACAAGATCAGTAACGCCAGCTCGTTTCATGGCATCGATATTGGCACGATAATTAATTGTTGATGGACTATGAATGTGACTACGGCCATGACGCGGCAGGAACACGACTTTTAAACCGTCTACATCACCAACAAACAAATCATCGGACGGTTTGCCAAACATACTCTCGACAGTTATCCACTGGCCGCCCTCCATACCGTCTATTTCATAAATACCGCTGCCGCCTATAATACCAAGTACTTTTGTCATTTTTCATCCAATTTAAAAAAAATAAGGGCCGCCTCATAGGCAGCCCTTACATTTAAAACTATACGGTCTTTAAAAACAATAATTAAAGCTGTGATGGATCGATATCATCGCCTTTTTTCACTTTTTTCCACACACGTTTGTTTGTGTAGTAAAGCATGATCACGAATACAATCATGAACAACATCACTTTGAGACCCATTTCCTTACGTTCCTGCATAGTTGGATCAGAAGCCCACGCCATGAAGTTTGCAACGTCATATGCCATTTGGTGAATGGTCGCTGGCGTACCATCTGCATATTCTACCATCTCGTCAAATAACGGTGGTGCCATTGCAATAGCGTTACCTGTGAAATAGTCGTTGTAATACAGACCCGGCGTCAACTCGAAACCTTCAGGAGCAGTTTCCGGCACTTCATCATGATACCCCTCCATAAGTGCAACAACATAATCTTCGCCGTAGGTGCTTGCCCATGGGAAAAATGAAAGATGCTCACGCGCTTTGATCAAGGTAGAGAAGTCAGGTGGTAACGCGCCACCATTAGCAGAACGCGCCTGATTCTCATTGGCAAAAGGTGCTGGGAAGTAATCAGCAGGAATACCAGGCCGGAACGTCTGCTCACCATCGTCATCAAGAGTTTCATATTCATACTCAACTGCGATAGCTTTGATCTCGTCTTCGTTATAGCCGATATCTTCAAGAGTTCTGAAAGCTACAAGATCCATTGAATGACATGCTGCGCAGACTTCTACATAAACCTGAAACCCACGTTGAAGTGACGGAATATCAAACTTTCCGAAAATCCCTGCCGATGTATAATCGTTGCGCTTAGGATGCATTGCTTCATCAGCAGCATTTGCACTGCTCACGAACATTACTGCTGAAATCGCTGTAGCCAAAAGGCCTTTTAATTTGACGTTTTTAATCATTGTCATTAGCCCTTCTTGTTTGCATCTAGAACCGCAGCAGCAATGCTGGTCGGAACCGGTTTGGTTGTTTCCATTCTGCTGACTAGCGGCATAACCACAATGAAATAAGCAAAATACATGAAAGTTGATATCTGTGCGTAAGTTAACGCAGTCCACCCAAAGGCGAGAATATCGTCAGGTGAGCGTTGGCCCAAATATCCAAGGAATAAACCATTTACCACAAAAACCCAGAAGAAGAATTTTGATAGTGGGCGAAAACGCATAGAACGAACTCTTGCACCATCAAGCCATGGCATTGCAAACAGTATCAGAATGGATGAGAACATGGCCACAACACCAAGAAGTTTGTCCGGGATCGCACGCAGGATTGCATAAAACGGCAAATAGTACCATTCAGGTACAATGTGTGCAGGCGTAACCAATGGGTTCGCTTTGATATAGTTATCAGGGTGCCCCAAGAAATCCGGCATATAAAATACAAATGCCGCAAAGAAGATCACAAACACACCAAGACCAAACGCATCTTTCGCTGTGTAGTAAGGATGGAACGGGATCTTGTCATAAGGTCCTTTCGCATCAATACCAAGTGGGTTTGTTGAGCCAGGGATATGAAGTGCCCATACGTGAAGTATAACAACGCCAACCAACACAAACGGTAGAAGGTAATGAAGTGAGAAGAAACGATTAAGCGTTGGTTGTCCAACCGCAAACCCGCCCCAAAGCCATTCAACAATGCCGTCACCAATGAATGGTATAAAGTCAAATGCGCTAAACAGGTTGGTAATCACTTTGGCACCCCAGAAGCTCATTTGCCCCCATGGAAGCACATAGCCCATAAAGCCTGTTGCCATCATAATGAGGTAAATAATGATACCTAGGAACCAGAGAATTTCACGCGGTGCTTTATAAGAACCGAAGTAAAAACCTCTTAAAATATGGACATATACCACAATGAAGAACATGGATGCACCGTTGGCATGGATCGCTTGCAGGAGCCAGCCATAGTTAACATCACGTCTGATGTGTTGCACACTGTCAAACGCTAAATCTACTTGCGGAATATAATGCATCGCAAGCACAATACCGGTTATGATTTGTACAACCATCATAAAACCAGCAAGAACGCCGAAGTTCCACCAGTAGTTAAGATTACGTGGTGCATTATATCCAGCACCAAGTGAACTATAAATCAATCCCATAATAGGCAGACGATCTTCTACCCACTTTGCTGTCGGATTTGTTGGTTCGAATTTTTTATCTGAAGCCATTTTTTTTCCTATCCGATCTTAATTGTTGAATTGTCTAAGAAAACATATTCCACAATCGGTAAGTTCAGTGGAGCTGGTCCCTTGCGAATACGTCCAGAAATGTCATAATGTGATCCGTGACAAGGGCAGAACCATCCGCCAAATTCACCTTGCTGATCAAGTGGCACACACCCTAGGTGAGTACAAACACCACTCATCACAAGCCATTCAGGACGCTGAACACGGTCGGCGTCTACTTCTGGATCAATAAGATCTGCAGTATCGTCTGCTTGTGCTTCAGCAATTTCTGCTGCGGTGCGGTGACGCACGAAAACCGGGTTGCCACGCCATAGAAATACAGCACTTTGACCTTCGGAAATATTATTCAAATTAACTTCAATGGAAGCGAGTGCCAAAACATCTTTGGACGGATTCATTTGATCTACGAGAGGCCAAACGGCAGCACCAGCAGCAACTGCCCCAGCAGCCCCCGTGGCGATATAAAGAAAATTACGTCTTTCTTCAACAACGTCATCATGTGTAGTCATACGTAAACCTCGTAAGGGTTTTATTTAATTATTTAATAAGTAAAGGAAAAGCCTTCGATTCAGAATATAAAATCAAAGCTAATTATCTTCCCCTTACCCATCGCATACTATGCGAGACTTATTTACCTATATTATCCACATTTTGCAATGTTTTTTCGGCAAAAAGACATATTAATTTAACTTATTATTCTTCATTGTAAATAGGAGAAATTCAATACAGCTTAGAGACGCTCAAAAAACGGCATATTTTCACAGAAAATTAAGCATCCTAATTAATAATTCCAGAATATATCGCTGATCAGGTTTTCTATCTTACGGGCATTGCGAAAACGTGTTGGTACCTTAAACCTTTTAATATTTTCGGCCTCACTTTGTTGCCATTCATCAGCTTTCGAAGCAAAATCAACCGTAATATAATCCTGATCATGTTCAGCGATGAACGAGCATAATTTCTCAAGCCGCTCTTGGTTTATTCTGTTTCGCGTAAGTTCGGTATACTGGACATCTTTTTTCTTAATATAATCAAATGGTTGCGTCACAAGCACAATATTTTCCACACCCGTTCTCCGCGCTTTTTGGAGAATATAGCGCATCTCTCTCCAAGAACAACTAGCGATTTGCAGGGTTTTGGTTGGATAGCGCCCCATGATATCTTTGTCTTGATAAGTGAACAGGGGCACCTCCATCACATCGCATATTTTCGAGCGACCGCTATAAAGAAGCATTTCCTTCCCATCAGCTATATGCATTCCCAGTCCGATGCTTGAACTTATCGGTATACCAATATCATGAACCACTTTGTAAAACTGCTTGTCTATCTGGTAGTTTCCCGCACGAATAGCTTGCGGTTTTTTGTCGCACCATCTTTCAAAGGTTTCTATGGATTTTTCGAGCAGTGTTTTAAGCTCTTTATAATCACGCCCGGCGCAACTGTCATCCTGTGAGTAATCACCACTTTTATCATAGTAATACCAACACGGATGCACCAAAAGCTGGGTATCATGTCCTGCTTTTATAATCCTATTGGCAATATCAACCATGGGTCTATCACCAAAATAGGCATGGTTGGCGGTTTCTATAAAGAAGCTCGCGTTGGTATTGTAGCGATTAAAAGTATCGAGCACGAAGTTTAGGCCATTGCCATCGCAAAGCACTGACCGTTCACCAACTGGCTTATTATTTTCAGGATCTTTAAACGCGCCACCAATGGAAAATGACGTGCCGACCGTTATAGTCACTTCAAGCGGTTTTGTCACCGTCTACTCTCGCCTAAATGATTTAAACAAAACAGGCTCAAGCACTCGCTGACCGCTTGTATATTCAAGCTCAGCTTCTGGTGTATCTGTTTTGACATTTTGTATTGCGCGAACAACATCCATCCCTTTCGTCACTTTACCAAAAGCTGCAAAGCCCTGCCCGTCAGCATTACGCATACCGCCAAAATCCAAGCTGGGTTGATCATTTATACAAATGAAAAATTCAGAACTTGCGGTATCCGGACCGCCACGCGCCATGGATATAGTTCCATCTTCATGTTTAATGCCCGTCATGTTGGTACGCTCAAGAGTTATAGGGTCAAACATCCCAATATCACTATCACCACTTCGACCTCCCTGGATCACTTCTATTTTAATGTTGTTCTGAGCTTGATTATTCATACGCACCACGCGGTAAAATGCACCACCATCAAAATGACCGCCATCCACATAACGCAGGAAGTTTGCAACTGTGATTGGCGCTTCATCTTCGTAAAGATCTATATGAATATCACCCATGGTGGTCTCCAATTTTACCTTTACAGTTTCAGCTTGTGCAAGTGTGGCTGCACAAGAAAACAAAATAACTGTCAGTAATGATTTGATCATCTCACGTTTCCTTTTGATATCACAGTGTCAGAGCGGTTTTTTTTGTCGATATTTTGTGTTCTTGTGAACCAGAGTATAACAAATATTAAAGCAAACAGAATACCAATAACCAAATTATTCATCATATCCCATCCTACAGCTTCGAGCATAAAGCCTGATGCAAGCGTCGCTATAGCCGCCAGACCGAACACAACCAGATCATTGAGCCCCTGAACAAACGCCTTTTCCTCTTCGTCATAGGCATGTTCAAGGAGTGTCGTTCCGGCCGTGAACATAAAGTTCCAACCTATGCCGATTAGAACCAAAGCAATATAAAAATTATGAAGCTCAATCCCGGATTTCGCCGTCAGTGTTGATGCAAGCATCACGATCATCCCGGCTAGGATCATCTTGACGGAACCAAACCGTGCTATCAGCGTCCCCGTTATAATAGCTGGTGCGAACATAGATATAGAGTGCCACTGAATGACCCCGGCAGCATCCGCAATTTGATAACCGCACACTTCCACGACTTCAAGCGGTGTTGCAGTCATGATAAATGACATGGACAGATAAGCACAAGCTGCGCTGAGCGATGCACAAATAAACGCAGGCCTTCTTAAGACATCAATAAGCTTAGGATTGGCCACTGGCACATGATCCGCTGGTAGCACTATTCTTGGCGGCAATTTGATCATGGAAATAAGGAAAAACGCCACCACACTTAGTGCCATCACAAGACAGTAAGTTCCCGCATATTGCACGGGTTCGAAATAATTACTTTCAAATATAAATGCCATTGTCGGAGCGCACAACCCTGCGAGAACGCCGCCCAAAATAACATAGGATACCGCCTGCTTATGGTAGTGTGGCGGTGATACTTCCATAGCCGTAAAGCGATAATAATTCGCAAATGACTGGTACGTTCCATGGCAAAATGTTGCAAAACAAAGAAGATAATAATTATTAAGATAAATGGACATGACCGCACACAAACCGGCACAAAACGCGAAAAACGCGCCTGCATAAAACCCTTTTTTACGGCCAAATTTCTTCATAAAAAGCGATGCTGGAAACGCAAAAGCCGCCGTGGCAATAAAGGCTGTCGCTGATGGGATCGTTGCCATTGCCGTACTACCAGTCATCATTTTTGCTACCAACGACGAATAAGTAATCACCGTCACCACAGAAGCAAGAAGAATGAACTGCGCCATGGAGAGTAGAAAGATATTACGTTTTACATTTTCCATGGAAAATAACTCTAATAATTTAAAACCATCCCGTCATAAGCGGGTTCAACACCTTTTGGCAACTGGTTTATTAATGTTTCGTAATCTAATTCAGCTGTCATATGTGTAAGGACCGCTCGTTTCGGCTTGAATTCCTCAATATAGCTCAGCGTTTGCTCAAGGTGGGTGTGAGTCGGATGTGGGTCTTCACGAAGACAATCAACGATCCAAAGATCAAGATCATATAGGTACTGATAGGTTTCTTTTGGTATTTCGTTAAAATCGGTGCAGTAACAAACATTACCAAAGCGAAAGCCATAAGAATATATCGCACCGTGAATCAGTTCCATCGCCTGAATATTTTCAAAATCGCCAATGGTAAACGGCTGTAGATCAATTTCGTTGGCGGTGCAGATTGAATTATAATATTTGCGGCCTTTGAAGATATAAGCAAACCTTTCTTTAAGAATACGCAGAGTATGCTTGTTTGAATAAACAGGCACTTCTTTTTTCATATTTTGTGCTATTGCGCGAAGATCATCAATACCGTGGGTATGATCCGCATGATCATGAGTGTAAAGTACCCCGTCAAGCTCTGTAAATCCTGCGCTTAAGGCTTGTTCTCTAAAATCTGGCCCTGTATCGACAACCAGCCTTGTATCCCCTTGCTCCAGCATAACAGATACGCGTCTGCGTCGATTTTTGGGATTCGTTGGATCACAGTGGCCCCAGCCCTTATTGAGCTTACCTCCAATCCTTGGCACCCCTTGTGATGTGCCGCATCCCAAAATCGTTATTTTCATATGCCGTCTGGCCTTTCGGTTTTGCTGAATAGCTCAAAGAAATTATCAGTGGTCACTTTGGCAAGCTCTTCGAAGCTGACCTCAAAATGGTTGGCGAGAAACTCTGCTGTATGCTTTACGAATGCAGGTTCGTTGGACTTTCCGCGCATTGGAACTGGCGCGAGGAATGGTGCGTCCGTCTCTACCAACATCTTTTCTAGTGGTATTATTTTGATAGCTTCTTGTAGCTCTCTGGCGGATTTAAAGGTTACGATTCCTGAAAGTGATATATAGCAACCAATATCCAAACTACGCCTGGCAAATTCTTCAGAAGCAGTAAAACAGTGTATTACCGCCGGATATTCGCCCTTTTTCATTTCCGCTTCCATGATTTCCGCGCAGTCATCATCAGCGTCACGTGCATGGACAATCAGCGGCAGACCGGTTTCCCGGCTCGCTTCAATATGGGCAATAAAATTTTCTTTCTGCTTATCCCGCGGTGAATGCTCGTAATAATAATCAAGACCAGTTTCACCGATACCAACAACTTTTTTATGTTGCGCCATTTTAATGAGTTGCTCGGGCCTAATACCCCATTCATCTTCGGCATCATGCGGATGGCTACCAACTGTCGCCCAGATGTGATCATGAGCCTCTGCAATTTTAAGCACATCTTCGTATTCTGAAAGTCGCGCATTGATCGCCAACATGGTCCCTACACCTGCGGCTGCTGCACGTTCAAGTACTCCGTCTATATCCTCCGCAAGGCTACCATAGTTTAAATGACAGTGGCTATCGACGATAAAAGTCATGCTTCTACAAACCTTGGAAACACGCCTTCCGGCTTATCCATAGTCGTTCCTGTCGCCAACTTATGACCGGTGCCAAGCTGTTCAAATCCGCGCTCATCCGCAGGTATTTTTAATATATCAAGCAGTTTAGCGGCACTGTCCGGCATAATCGGTTGTGTCAGAATGGCGATTTGGCGGATAACTTCGG
This sequence comes from uncultured Kordiimonadaceae bacterium, assembly GCA_963976585.1. Taxonomy (GTDB): domain Bacteria; phylum Pseudomonadota; class Alphaproteobacteria; order Sphingomonadales; family Emcibacteraceae; genus Pseudemcibacter. The sequence goes on along the minus strand of CAXBLS010000038.1, from coordinate 17,605 downwards.
CAGTCACGTAAAGTACCGTGGCCATCCGGTCTGGATCTGTCTTTTTCAACGCCCACGGTTCCTGCCCTGCAAAATAGACATTCGCGTCCGACACTACTTTCCAAATCACTTCAAGCGATTTGTTAATCGCCTGAACGTCAATATGTTCACGCACCAAAGGTAACAATTTATCAGCTTTCGTTATAATCTCCTTATCCTCGAGGCTCAGTGTACCAGGCGCTGGCATGGCACCCTCGCAATTTTTAAATATCATACTCAAACTGCGCTGCGCCAGATTACCAAGATCATTGGCAAGATCGCTGTTGATGCGGTTGATCATCGCCTGTCTATTAAAATCACCATCATTGCCAAATGGCACTTCACGCATCAGGAAGTATCTAACCTGATCAAGACCAAATTCTTCAACAATTTCGAAAGGATCAATAACATTGCCCAACGATTTTGAAATTTTCTGACCTTCATTGGTCCACCAACCATGGGCAAAAACCCGCTTCGCTGGCTCAATCCCCGCCCCCATCAGGAATGCCGGCCAGTAAAGCGCGTGAAATCGTAGTATATCCTTTCCAACCATATGAATATCGGCCGGCCAGAATGTTTTAAATTTGTCACTATCCATATCCGGATAACCGGCCGCCGTCATATAATTGGTCAGCGCATCAATCCAGACATACATGATATGTTTATCATTACCTGGCACCGGAACGCCCCAGTTAAAACTGGTTCTTGATACTGATAAATCACGAAGACCGCCTTCAACAAAGCTTTTCACTTCATTTTTTCGGCTTTTGGGAAGTACGGTAGCTGGCAATTCTTCATAAAATGCTAGAAGTTTCTCTTCGAATGCACTGAGTTTAAAGAAATAACTCTCTTCTTCAACCCACTCAATCGGTGCACCTGTCGGCGCAAGCTTTACGCTGTCCCCGCCGTCAATAAGCTCATTTTCACCAAAAAATGCCTCGTCACGCACTGAATACCAACCAGCATACTTATCAAGATAAATATGTCCATTCTCCTCAAGCTTGGTCCAAAGGGCCTGACAGGCTTTTTTGTGTCGTTCTTCAGTGGTGCGAATGAAATCGTCGTTGGAAAAATTCATAAATTCTGCCAGTTCACGAAAACGCTGGCTAACCTGATCACAAAACTCGAGTGGTGATTTTCCAGCAGCGGCCGCTGATTTTTCAACTTTTTGACCGTGCTCATCGGTTCCTGTCAAAAACATCACATCAAAACCGTCAAGGCGCTTAAAACGCGCCAAAACATCACACGCCAACGTCGTGTAGGCGTGCCCGATATGCGGGATGTCGTTCACATAATAGATCGGCGTGGTAATATAAAAGGACGGCTTACCTGACATTAACTTGTACTTTCCAATTTTTATCTGGTCTTGAGCGCTGAACTGATCATATTCAGGATATCAATAACCGTTTGCTTCCGGTCCATATTAAGAGCATCGGTCGCTTTCATTTTTTCGGATATCTTTTCCCACAGCTCCGCCCATTGATCAAGGGGTATTATTGCCCCCAGCTCTTCCATAAGTTCAAACTCATTTTCAAGGGCTTCTTTTATATTGTGGGTGTGGTTCGTTCCCTGGTAGCTCACATGACGGATCATACGGCTTATGAACTGGCTGAGCATTTCTGAAAACAGCAGGAACATATCCCCAGACTTCTTAGTTGTGATCGCCCCGGCGAAATCATGCATCAGCGGCACATTGATGTTAGGCATAGTAGAGAGCAACCCAAGCATTTCCCGATAAAGTTTGAGCCCGTTATGTTCGATCAATGATATGGCATATCCAGGACTGCCGTTAGATAACGCCACATAACCATCAATGACATTGCCTTCATGTTCAGGAAAGTTTTTTTCCAGTATTTCCTTTACAGTCGCCGATTTGAGCTGCTTTAACGGCAGCATCCGGCAGCGCGATTTAATGGTCGGCAACAATTTACCCGGCGCATGAGCCAGGATAATCAAGATCGAATTTTCCGGTGGTTCCTCAAGTATTTTAAGGATCGCATTGGCGGCATTACGGTTCATTTCATCGGCAGTATCAACAATCGCCACCCGCCATCCGCCAGCGGTTGAGGTTTTGTGAAAAAAGTTGTTAATTTTACGAACGTCATCAACTAGAATATTATTACGCATTTTGCCAGTTTTTGGGTCTTCGGTTTTTTCAATCACCATCAGGTCGGGATTACTTCCCGCCGATATTAATTGATTGGGTTGACTTTCGATGTCCGTGTTGATCGAAGTCACCGCTACCTTTTCAAGCACGTCGCCAAATAACCCCGGACCTGATTCATCATCGGGCGGATTATTGAGTAGAAACCTTGCCATTTTATAGGAAAGCGTTGCCTTGCCGATCCCTTTAGGGCCAGTAATCATCCACGCATGATGGATTTTCTCGGCATTAAATGCGTCGAGAAACAATTGCTCTGCCCCTTCATGACCCGAAAGATCATGAGTATTTCTCGGCAGCAATGTCTGTACAGTTTCCATCGTTGAAGTTAGCCATGTTATTAGAATTAATAATAGAGTTCATATGTAACATTAATTGGAATTAAATGGCCATCGGTAAAATGAATTATTTTCCCTTAAAACCTTGCGCTACCAGATAGGTTTCTTTGCTTTCTGAGCGGCTAGCAGGTGGTTTGAAGTGACGTACGGATGTGAAATTCTTTTTGAGATCACCAAGTAGAGTGTTGTCGGCACCACCAGCAAATACCTTGGCAACAAAAGTACCATTTTCACCAAGAACTTTTTTCGCAAAATCTAAAGCAAGTTCCACTAGACCAAGAGTACGGATATAATCCGTATTCTGATGGCCAGTTGTTGCAGCAGCCATATCAGACATTACCAAATCAACAGGCCCGTCGATCAAATCCAAAAGCGCTTTTTCAGCTTCATCAGTCGTAAAATCCATTTTGAGCATTTGTGCTCCTGCCACTGGTGCCACCTCGAGCAGGTCAATGCCAACAATCGATACATTGCCGGCGCACTCTTTGGCCGCAACCTGAGTCCAACCGCCGGGTGCTGCTCCCAGGTCAACAACCGATTTAGCACCGTGAAGAAAATTAAACTTTTCATCCAGCTCAATAATCTTATAAGCGGCACGGCTTCGGTATCCATCACGTTTTGCAGCCGCAACGTACGGATCATTGAGCTGTCGTTGAAGCCACCTTGTTGAAGATGATTTTCTATAGCGCGCAGTTTTAACATGTGTTTTTTTGCCACGCACGATACCGCGCGGATCTAGTTTTCGTTCTTTACCAGTTTTACTGAGTTTTGGTTTTTTAATCATTTGACACCTACTCACTGTCACCCGCTGGTTTTCTTTTGCGGTTCAAATAATAACGTTTGCGTGACTTTTTACGTCGATTGGCTTTGTTTATTTTTCTTTGATTGTCCATCAAATGATGAAGCATGCCTTCGCGAATTCCTCGGTCAGCAACACGGACATCATCGATCGGCCAAACATCAACTAGCGCGTCGAATATCGCACAGCCCGCCACAACCAGTTCGGCACGGTCATTGCCGATGTTATTTAGGGCGAGACGCTCCGCATAATCCATCTTGGACAGATCCTTGCACAAATTCACCAGATCATGTGATTTCATCCACGCACCGTCCACCTCTGAGCGGTCATAAACTGCCTGATTAAGATGCATACTTGTCAATGTGGTCACAGTCCCTGATGTTCCCATCAGCTGTACTTTGTTACTCTCAATCGATGTTTTTATACCGTGCTTTTCTTCAAAGGGAACAATGTGTTCTTTTACCCGTTCCTTCATTTCAATGTAGTGAGAATCCGGTAGCGCATCTTTAGTACCGTATTCTTCAGACAGGTTGACAACCCCAAGGGGAATTGAAATCCAGTCGATAATTTCCGGATTTCTTTTTTCGCAAAACTCAATCCAGATGATTTCTGTACTACCGCCACCAATATCAAAAACGATACCACGGTTATAGTTGCTATCAAGAAGCTCCTTGCAACCCATCACAGCGAGGCGCGCTTCTTCTTTCGGATCAATGATATCAAGTTTGATCTTAGCGTGTTCTTGGACACTCTTCACAAACTCTTCACCGTTTTCTGCTTCGCGACATGCTTGGGTGGCAACGTTCCACATGCGAGTGACACCACGACGTCGCATTTTATCCATGCATATTTTAAGAGCTGAAACCGTTCGTTCTGTGGCCATATCGGAAATTCTTTTTTCTTCCTTTAACCCCTCACCGAGACGAACGATACGTGAAAAACTGTCAATGACTTTAAATCCGCCAACGCTAGGCACAGCAACAAGCAAGCGACAGTTATTGGTGCCAAGATCGACAACACCATACACATGACCACGTTTATTTGATCTTTTGCGATTTCTATTGGGTCGATTGGGATTATTATCATCCCGCTTACCGTCCTTCTTATTTTCAGAAGAACGATTACCGACATTATTATTATGCATTCTGAAACGGACCTGATTTCGAATTAAACTTTATATATTCCCTGTATAATACTCCCGTGCCATGCTTCATAGAAAAATATTGTTTAATGTTGATAATTCTTGCGTAAATCTTGATGTTGACACCTTAAACATTCATATGTTACGCAATATGAGGGGTGATAACGAGGGAAATACTAAATGAAATATAATACTGAAATTAATCGCCGTTTCTTCATGAAAGGAACTGGTGCCGCCGCATTGGTTGGCACAGCAACTCTTACCGGATGCACTGAACAAGCAGAAACTATTGCGCAGGAAACTGGTGCGCCTGCATCTACGGCCATGGAAAAAGTTAACTTTGATGCTGGTTATAACCGTGTCGGCACAAACAGTATCAAATTTGATATGATCAAAATGTTTAACCCGGATAATCAGCTTGATGTAGGCATGGGCATTGCCGACATGGATTTTCGCACATTGCCGCAGGTAACTGCCGCACTGAAAAAGCGACTTGAAACGGAAAACTGGGGTTACGAACTCCCCCCTCTCGATTATCCTGCCAATATTGTTGCCTGGAACAAGCGTCGTTATGATGCTGATGTACCACAAGGCAACATCCTAAATTCTGTCGGTGTGCTAGATGGTGTCCTCTCTACCCTCAATGCTTTCGGCCAGGAAGGCGATCATGTCCTTCTTCTTACACCAAACTATTCAAGTTTCTTCACTACTATTCATCAGGCAAATATGCATGAAGCAGAAAGCGAAATGATCAGAAATACAGATGGCCGTTATGAAGTAGACTGGGACGATTTCGAAGCACAAGTTGCTGGTGGCATCAAATTATTCATTCTTTGCAATCCGCAAAACCCAACCGGCAATTGCTGGACCGCCGATGAACTTCGCAAAATGGGTGATATCTGCAACAACCACGGATGCCTTGTTATTGCTGATGAAATTCATTGTGACTTTGTTCTGGGTGATAATAAATATGTTGCATATGCGTCTCTCGGTGAACAATATGCTCAAAACAGCATTTCCTATAAGTCTACCAGCAAATCCTTCAATCTTGCCTCGCACCGCACCGGTTATATGTTCTCACACAACCGTTCTTATATCGATAAGGTCCTCAAAGGAGGGCACCAGAGGCTACTTCTCAATATTATGGGGATGATTGCGTCAAACGAAGCTCTAAAGTACGGCGACGACTATATTGACGAGCAAAATGCCTATCTCACGGAAAATGCCAAATATACCGAAAAATTCTTGGCGGAACGAATTCCACTCCTGAAGTATAAAGTCCACGAAGGCACATATCTTGCCTGGCTTGATTGCCGTGAACTTGCGGATAAGCTTGATGTGATTACCAAAGCAGCTGAGCTTACACAGTATAACACCGAAAACAATATCACAGCCACAGACTTCTTTGGCGTAACCAGTATTAAATCATATACAGGTGGTTCCTACCTTAAAAAATGGGTATTGGATAATGCACGCATCGATATCAATCCTGGTGAAAACTACGGAAAAGGCGGAGATGGCTTCATGCGTATGAACTTGGCGACAAACCGTGCAACACTGACAAAGGCGCTTCAAAATCTAGAGGCAGCGATTAACGCGATCTAAGCGTCAGAACTATCTTAAAACAAAAGGCTCTGCAAGGCGGCAGGGCCTTTTTTTATTCCACTGCGTTGACAGATGGCGCCGCCTGATGCAATCTAAATTTGACAAATATTCATAAGGGAGAAATCAATGACTGAAAATACCAAATTAAATCGTCGCTTTTTCATGAAAGGCGCGGGTACAACTGCGCTACTAGGAAGCGCTATTGGCAGCGGCTTGGTCATACCAACCACAGCAAATGCCAAGGGAATGGGACACACGTCAATGTCCATGGCCTACGACCTCAACGAAGAGTTTAATCGTATTGGCTCCGGCGATAGCAAGTGGGATGGTATCCGCCGCCGTGCACGGCCGTTTGACGTGCCATTCCCCATGGGCGTGGCTGACATGGATTTCAGAACTCTTCCTCACATCACTGCAGCACTTATGAAACGCATGGCCCATCAAAACTGGGGTTATCAACCGGCGCCAGCCGATTTTTATGAAAATATTATTGCCTGGAACAAAAAACGATATAATCAGGATGTAAAACCCGGCAGTATATTAAATGCGCACGGGGTTCTTGACGGTTGTCTATCAATCCTCAAACTCCATAATACCAACGGCGCTCCTGTTCTTATTCAAACACCAGGTTATTCCGGCTTCTTCGGAGTTGTTCGCAATGCTCAATTTACATCCGTTGAAAACCCGCTCAAGCTCGTTGACGGTCGCTGGACAATGGATCTGGACGCCATGGCAAGTCAAATTGACGAACATGATGTAAAAGTGATGCTATTTTGCAACCCACAAAACCCAACTGGCAATTGTTGGACGCCGGATGAAATGCGGGCAATGGGCGATGTGTGCCTTGAAAAAGGTGTTCTTGTTGTTGCTGATGAAATCCACTGCGACTTTGTCAACAAGCATGTAAAATATACACCATATGCGGCCCTTGGTGAAAAATATGCCATGTCCAGCTACACGCTGAAATCAACCAGCAAATCATTCAATCTGGCCGCGCAACATGTGGCTTATCTTTTCTCAGATAACATGGAAATGATTGATAATCTAAAGAGAAGTGGACATCAACGTGGTTCACTAAACGCGCTTGGAATGATAGCCTGTAACGCCGCTTACAAGCATGGTGCAACCTACATGGATGATATGCGCGCATATATTGATGGGAATTGCCATTTCCTAGAAAAATTCTGCGCGGATAATATGAAGGACGTGAAGTATAAGACTCACGAAGGTACGTATCTTGCGTTTATCGATTGCTCTGCTGTCGCCAAAAAACTTGGTGATCCGGAGGAAGGAAAACGAATTGGTGATATGCTGCAACGCTTTTTCATCGAAAAAGCTGGTGTTAACCTAAATCCCGGCGAGAACTACGGTGCTAACGGTGTTGGGTACATGCGAATGAACCTTGCAACAACTCACCGAAAACTCCACGGTGCACTCAATGCAATGAAAGCCGCAATTGACGCCATTTGATTTAATTAAAAAATTTTGGCCTCCAAATTATTGGGGGCCATTTTTTTATTTCAAACCCAAAACGTCAGCCATATTATAGAATCCAGCTGGTTTATTATGTACCCAATTAGCTGCCTTAACCGCCCCTCTTGCGAAAATGGTTCTGTTGCCTGCTTTGTGTGTTAGTTCGATACGTTCATCATCTGCATTGAAACTAACCGTATGTTCACCCACGACATTTCCTCCGCGCAGAACCGCAAATCCAATATCACCTTTCTTGCGGGCGCCTGTAGACGCTTGCCGGGCGTTTGCAATGACATTTTTTAAGTCCGTGTTTCGCCCTTGTGCCGCTGCGGCACCGATTGATAATGCTGTACCGGAAGGCGCATCGATTTTATCTCGGTGATGCATTTCAACGATTTCGATGTCAAAATCTTCCTCCAATGCTGTTGAAGCGATCTTTGTCAGGTGCAATAATAATGTGACACCCTCTGAATAATTAGAACAATATACCACAGAAATACTTTCTGCGGCTCTAGATAGAATAGCCTCATCACCTTCACTCATCCCGGTTGTTCCGACGATCATCGACGTATTCGATTTTATCGCAAAAGCAGCATGATTTATAGTCGCTGTCGGGCAGGTAAAGTCTAAAATAACATCAGACCGCTCAATAAGTTTTTCCGCATCATCTGTTATTTCAACATTCGTGGCTTCGCCGCTCTTCGGATGTTTGATCATTGCACCAATATCCGAATGACCCAACATTTCTGTGCCACCCACGATTAGCGTGTTCGGGTGATCCAAAGCCGCAGCTGTTAGCGCTTTGCCCATTCGTCCTTGGCATCCTAATATTCCGATCTTAACATGTGGCATGCTTTATACTCCAGTCAGTAGATGTATATTTATGAGCCAAAACTTTTTAAATATCAAATTGTAAAATGGATCAGCCAAATATGCCTTGTTCTGGTTCTGATTAGAAGTTATATAACATTTCTTTGGTGGGTAAAATATTATCCTACAGCTACATTCACTCAATTAATATATGGAGATTAAAATGTTCGGTGGTTCTATACCAGCCTTGATAACACCTTTTGAAAATGGACTTTTTGCCGAAAGTTCTTTTCGAAAGATGGTCTCCTGGCAAATCGAACAAGGATCGAAGGGGCTCGTACCTTGTGGAACCACTGGTGAATCGCCGACCATGGACCATCCAGAACACCAACATGTTATTGAGGTTTGCATTGACGAGGCTAATGGGCGTGTTCCTATTATTGCTGGCACCGGTTCAAATTCAACAACCGAAGCGATTGAACTCACAAGTTTCGCTGAAAAAGCTGGCGCTAATGCAGCGCTCATAGTCACCCCATATTACAACAAGCCTTCACAGGAAGGTATGTTTCAACATTTTAAAGCTATAAACGATGTAACCAACATCCCGATCATTATATATAATATACCGGGCAGAAGCGTTGTTGACATGGCCGTTGAAACACTCGCAAGATGTTTTCATGAACTAGGAAATGTAGTTGGTATCAAAGACGCTACTGGCAACCTCGCGCGTGTCCCATTGCAGCGCGCAGCTTGTGGCAAGAACTTCATTCAATTATCAGGCGAAGATCAAACTGCCCTCGCCTTCAATGTCCACGGCGGAACTGGCTGTATATCGGTTACCGCAAATATTGCCCCAAAGATGGTTTCTGATTTCCAGACTGCCACCTCAGAAGGTAATTACAAAAAGGCGCTGGAAATACAGGATATTTTAACACCGCTTCATGATGTAATGTTTATTGAACCTAGCCCCGGACCAGTGAAATATGCTGCTGAACTTCTTGGATTATGTACTGCGGAAATGCGTCTACCTCTGACGCCAATTACTCGCGAAACAAAAGGAAAAGTAAAAGCCGCAATGGTTTTTGCAGGTCTTTTGAATTGAGTTATGTTAAAAGACAACAAGGATAAAGGTATTAATATGCAAGAACATTCACTTAAAACTATAATCGACAGTTGCTGGGAAGATCGCGACAATATCACCTCCAACACAACAGGAGAGGTACGCGAAGCCATATTGGAAGCACTCAATTTACTCGATGGCGGAAAGGTTCGCGTCGCATCAAAAGAAAATGGTAAATGGCACGTACATCAATGGCTTAAGAAGGCTGTGTTGCTTTCATTTCGTTTAAATCCAATGACCCGCATCGCCGGCGGACCCGGAACCAATAGCAGCTGGTACGATAAAGTTCCCTCAAAATTTGAAGGTTGGTCAGAGCATGAATTTGAAAGCGCGGGCTTTAGAGCGGTTCCAAGTGCAGTCGTAAGGCATTCTGCTTTTATCGCACCCAATGTAGTTCTGATGCCGTCGTTTGTTAATCTTGGTGCTTACGTGGATGAAGGCGCAATGATCGATACCTGGGCTACCGTAGGATCATGCGCGCAAATAGGTAAAAATGTTCATATATCTGGCGGTGTCGGTATCGGCGGTGTGCTTGAGCCATTACAAGCAGGCCCAGTCATTATTGAAGACAATTGCTTTATTGGCGCGAGATCCGAAGTCGCTGAAGGCGTTATTGTTGAAGAAGGCGCAGTGTTAAGCATGGGCGTATTTATCGGCGCATCCACCAAAATCGTAGACCGAGAGTCCGGCGAGATATTCATGGGTCGGGTTCCCGCATACAGTGTTGTTGTACCAGGAACACTTCCGGGAAAATCAAGAGACGACGGCACAACCGCACCAGGACTTTATGCAGCTATCATCGTCAAACGGGTAGATGAAAAAACACGTTCCAAAACATCGATAAATGAACTACTGAGAGACTGAGTATAGAGCTATGGTCATTGATCCTGTAAATCTGACAAAAGAACTTGTTCAATGCCCTAGTGTGACACCACTGGATGCTGGAGCACTTGATGTATTGGAGAACGTGTTGAAGACACTCGGATTTAAGTGTACGCGTCTCCCCTTTAGCGAAAACGGCACTGCTGATATTGATAATTTGTTTGCACGCTTGGGCACAAAAGAACCTCATTTATGCTTTGCCGGACATACAGATGTTGTTCCCGTAGGAGACTTAACTGACTGGGAATATGACCCTTTCTCAGGAACCGTTGAAGCTGGTGTTCTTTATGGGCGCGGTACAAGCGATATGAAGGGCGGCATTGCATCATTTGTCTCCGCCGTGTCTGAGATTGAGGGTTTTGACGGATCAATCAGTTTACTGATCACCGGCGACGAAGAAGGACCAGCGGTAAACGGCACCGTAAAAATGCTGAAATGGCTAGAAGAAAATGACCAAGTGCCGGACATTTGCATCGTTGGTGAACCTACAAATATTAATGAAATTGGTGATATGGCAAAAATTGGCCGACGTGGTAGCTTGAGTGGTCATCTTACCATTCACGGAACCCAGGGCCACGTCGCTTATCCTCATCTGGCAAATAATCCCTGCCCTCACCTGATCAATATACTTCACGACCTGACAACCATTAAACTTGACGGCGGAAATGATTTTTTTGAACCCAGCAATCTCGAAATTATATCTATCGATGTCGGCAATGAAGCCTCCAATGTTATTCCAATGTCCGCTTGCGCAACTTTCAATATCCGCTTCAACAATGAACATGATCCTGACGACTTAAAAAACTGGATCAAAGATACATGTGAAAAACAGAATGTTCCCTTTTCCCTTGAACTCAATCTTTCTGGTGACGTATTTCTCACGCCTGAAGGTCAGCTAAGTGAATTGGTCGGTAACGCTGTTAAAGAAATTACGAACCGCACTGTAGAAATGAATACAGGCGGCGGCACTTCAGATGCTAGATTTATAAAAAATTATTGCCCGGTCATTGAGTTTGGACTGATCAACAAAACCATTCACAAGGTAAATGAGTGTGCGAATTTGAAGGATATATATCTACTGAAAGACATATACCTTGCAATCATCAAGAAATATTTCTCAATTTAAACCAACAACTTCGTTTGGGTTATAAAATAGAAGTGAATATTACTCCTCTTCGCCCCAAACAGCGAGTTGATTTCCACTTGGTTCCGTAAATTCGAAACGGCGCCCGCCTGGGAATGGAAATATATCTCGAACAATAGTGCCGCCTGCTTTAATGATCCTTCGTTCACTTTCTTCAAGATTTTCACTGAAAAAGACCGGTAATGCCGCACCATTCTCTGTACTTGAAGATAGTGGTGACTGATAAAATCCACAATCTATACCACGTCCTTCGTAAGCCGTATAATCCGGACCATAATCGTTAAATTCCCATCCAAAGACCTTATTGAAAAATTCTTTAGTGGCTTGAAGATCACTGGCCGCAAATTCGATGTAGCTTATCTTATGATGTCGCGCACGTTTTTCCTGCACGTTATTCCTCCATTTATTTTTCTCACACAACCCGCTTGATCGTAACACCCTTTTACGTCAAACAGCTACTTATAGTCTTATAGAAACTAAACTTATTCTAGAATAGATAAATATATAAAATATTCAATTTAATTTTTTGATACTACTTTCCATCTTTCAAGACAATCAACAAGTCCTTAGCGTCAACCTGATCACCTGCAGCAACCAACACCTCAGATATAATACCTTCTTTTTCTGCGTGTAGTGTTGTTTCCATCTTCATGGCTTCAATACTCATAAGTAAATCTCCGGTTTCAACTTTTTGCCCGGCTTTGATCGCCATATTGGAAATCATACCCGGCAGCGGTGCGCCTATGTGAGCAGAATTTCCTGTTTCTGCCTTTTTATTTTCCTTAATGGCGACCGCGGCATCTGTTTTCTTGACCTTTATGACGCGCGGTTGACCATTGAGTTCATAAAAAACCTCAACCGTTCCATCATCGTGAACATCGCTCACTGCCTGACAACGAATTACAAGCGTTTTACCAGCCTCGAGATCGACCATGATCTCCTGAAACGGCTCCATTCCGTAAAAATAAACATTGGTCGGAAGATGACTTATTGGACCAAACTGTTGCCTTACCTTCGCAAAGTCGGTGAAAACTTTTGGGTACATCAGATAGGATGCCAAATCAAGATCACCAACCTTTGCCCCCGACTCCATCTCAGCGTCCCTGCGAAGTCCATCAAGATCGGCCGGCTTCATTGTTTTACCTGCACGATCCGTGAGTGGTTTTTCTCCTTTGAGTATCTTTTTTTGCAGTTCTTTTGGAAACCCCCCAACCGTCTGACCTATTTCACCTTTAAAGAGGCTGACCACGCTCGCTGGAAAGGCAATATCCTTATCAGGGTTTTCCACATCTTCGCGGCTGAGGCCCCCGGACACCATCATAATCGCCATATCGCCAACTACTTTCGAGGATGGAGTAACCTTTACAATATCGCCAAACATCTGGTTAACATCGGCATAAGTCTTCGCCACCTCATGCCAACGCGCCTCAAGCCCTATTGAGCGTGCTTGCTCCTTTAGATTGGTAAACTGACCACCCGGCATTTCATGAAGATACACTTCAGAAGCCCCTGCTCGAATATCGCTCTCGAAGGCCATATATTGCCGACGAACAAGTTCCCAATAATCACTAAGCGTACGGATGTTTCCGCTATCAAGGCCTGTGTCCCTATCAGTAGCACGGAGCGCAGCCACAATTGACCCTAGATTTGGTTGCGACGTAAGGCCACTAAAACTATCCATTGCCGCATCGGCAGCGTCAACACCCGCCTCTGCTGCTGCGAGTACACTGGCAGCACTGATGCCACTTGTATCATGGGTATGGAAATGGATCGGAATGCCCACTTCGTCTTTCAAGGCACTGATCAGTCTTTTGGCGGCAACTGGTTTAAGAAGTCCAGCCATATCCTTAAGTCCAAGTACATGGGCGCCAGCTTTTTCCAGTTCCTTCGCCATATCTACATAGTAGTTTAGAGAGTATTTTGCCCGGTTGGGATCATCAATATCGCCAGTGTAACACACTGTACCTTCACAGATTTTACCGCTATCAATCACCGCATCCATGGCCACACGCATGTTCTCCACCCAATTGAGGCTATCAAATACGCGAAAGATATCAACGCCCGCATCAGCAGTCTTTTCAATGAAATATTTTATTACATTGTCGGGGTAGTTGGTATAACCAACGCCATTTGATGAGCGCAGTAACATTTGAGTAAGTATATTTGGCGCCGCTTGTCGAATTTCCCTGATCCGTTCCCATGGACTTTCATTCAGGAACCGCATCGCTACATCAAATGTCGCGCCACCCCAGCATTCTAAGGAAAGAAGATCGCTCATCATATGCGAATAAGCTGGTGCTATTTTCACCATATCGTAAGACCGCATCCTGGTCGCAAGCAACGATTGGTGCGCGTCCCGCATCGTCGTATCAGTGATCAGCAGTTTTTTCTGATCAAGCATCCATTTGGAAAAACCGTCAGCGCCCAGTCGTTCAAAAATATCACGCGATCCTTCAGGACGCGGGTCCACTCTCGGCGTGGGCGCTTTTGGAGTTGGGCTCTCAATGGGAAGTCTTCGACCTTTCACTTCCTTGTTTCCGTTCACGGTTACTTCGGAAATAAAATTAAGCAGCTTGGTTGCCCTGTCTTTACGCGGCTTGAAATTGAAAAGCTCAGGTGTTTCATCAATAAACCGGGTTGTATAACTACCATCACGGAATGTCTGATGATTAATAAGATTTTCAAGGAAATTCAGATTGGTAGCAAGCCCACGTATGCGAAATTCACGCAGAGCGCGCCCCATTCTTTTTACGGCTTGCTCATGATCTGGCGCCCAAGCGGTAATTTTTTCGAGCATACTGTCATAAAACCGTGTGATGACGGCACCCGAATAAGCAGTCCCACCATCAAGACGAATACCTAAACCCGTCGCGCCACGGTAAGCGGTGATGCGGCCATAATCAGGGACAAAGTTATCTTCAGGATTTTCCGTGGTTATCCGGCACTGAAGTGCAAAACCATTTAATTTGATATTCTTCTGTTTAGGAACACCTGATCGTTTGCTGCCAATTTTTTCACCGCCGGCGATCAAAATTTGCGCTTTCACGAGATCGATACCTGTGACCATTTCGGTAACCGTGTGTTCCACTTGTATGCGCGGATTTACTTCAATAAAATAAAATTCGCCGGTGTCCACATCCATAAGGAACTCAACAGTCCCCGCATTATAATAACCTACTGATTTCGCTAGTTTTAAAGCGCTCTGGCAAAGATCTTCCCGCTCGTCATCCGCCATAAAATGCGCGGGAGCACGTTCGATAACTTTTTGATTACGTCGCTGCACAGAGCAATCGCGCTCGAACAAATGAACAATATCGCCGTGAGTATCACCGAGTATCTGAACTTCGATATGGCGGGCTCGTTCAACCAATTTTTCTAGATATACTTCGTCTTTTCCAAATGCGTTGGCTGCTTCACGTTGGCCTTCATTGACTTGAGATTCGAGCTCGCCCGCACTTCTGATCACGCGCATTCCACGACCACCACCACCCCAACTGGCTTTTAACATCAACGGATAGCCTACTTTCGCGGCCAGATCGTGAACTTTCTTCATATCTTTGGGGAGCGGCCCAGTGGCCGGGATCACGGGCACACCTGCTTTAATAGCTATGTTCCGTGCTGCCACCTTATTGCCAAGATCACGCATTGCCTGCCCGTCTGGCCCTATGAACTTAAATCCTGCATCGCGGCAGGCATCGGCGAATTCAGGGTCTTCAGACAAAAAACCATAACCAGGATGGATAGCATCAGCACCAATAGATTTTGCAATACGCAGGATATCATCGCCAGCAAGATAGGCTTTTACAGGTCCAAGCCCTTCACCGACCAGATAGCTCTCATCCGCTTTAAAACGGTGCAATGCAAGCCTGTCTTCGTGTGAATATATAGCTACCGTCTTGATGCCAAGCTCGGTCGCCGCCCGCATGATCCGTATGGCAATTTCCCCACGGTTCGCGACTAGTATCTTCTGTATTTCACTCATTTTCTTATATTTTGCCCTTTGAGCCCACTCTCCTTTAACATAACTTTTCTGCCTCCAAAGTAAACTAATTATTGCTCCAATTTTTCCGCACATCGGCCTTTTTCTAAAGTTCCAATTCTTGACGTCGATCAATTTTAAACTTGTTAAGGCAAGTTATGGTTTCTGTTATAAATAAGCATATCGGGCAGCTATGCATAAGGAGATAGAAATGTTTAAGACCATCTTAATACCAATCGGAAGCGATGAAGCGGTAGACACAAGAATTGATGCAGGTGTTACGCTGGGAAAAATATTCTCTTCCCATTTAAAAGCACTCCATGTCATTCCAACACTTAAATCCCTCGAACAACTTACTCCTTACGCCTATTATTCATATGATCTTTACACACATATTTGGGAGACTCAAAAACAGAAAGCACAGGAACAAAAGAAGAAATTCCTCGGCATTATGAAGAAAAACTACGACGACTATGAATGGCGCGAAGAAGAAGGTGATTTCATGCGATCGCTAAAACTTGTTTCTCGCTCGTCAAATCTCACTATCATCAGCCAAGGCGAAGATACTTATTCCGACGTTATGGGTTCTATGGCCCGCTTTATGATGGAAAGCTCACTTCCTGTACTTGCAATTCCAACATCCGGTCTTGATAAAAATGTTGGTGAAAATATTCTGATCGCTTGGGACGCTAGCGCCGAGGCAGCCCGCGCTGTACACGATGCAATTCCCTTCTTAATTCGCGCCAAAGAAGTCACCGTTGTCTCCATCACGGAGGGACGAAAACATCAAAGCCCCACGGAAGATATTTGCGCCATGTTGGCTAGGCAGGGTATCAACGCAAAAGGCGTTATTGAAGAAGAACATCAAGATCGGGCAGCCCGACTTCTCCATCTTGCTGATGAGTGGGATGTTAATTTGATTGTCGCAGGCGCATGGGGGCACAAACGTTTACTTGAAGTTATTTTTGGCGGTGTGACGAAAACGCTTTTCACCAATCAGGAAATAGCCGTATTATTTGCTCATTAAACGTTTGAAATAAATACATTTTTATCTAATTTTTACCATCAAATTAAACATCTATTAAGGAACTTCTTATAGAGTTGAGTCTATTGGCAATTTTATATGGTAAGAAGTGAAAAATGACTGAGACACTCAACAGTTGGATAACGAGTTTCAAGAAAAATGAACGCGGCTCATTTGTTCTCGAATACGCTTTACTTGCACCACTTTTCATGGCTATCACTTTCGGGTCTATCGAGATGGGCAGAATATTGATGGTCTATACAACCATGGAAGGCGCCGTCACCGAAGCAACACGCATTGCGATGACCGGTAGTGTCCCTGAGGAATATGAAACGACTGAAGCCTACATTCAGCATCATGTAAAACAATCGCTTGAAAATGTTGGTGTTGACGCTGGCGTAACCATTTCCATGAAAGTTTATGACAGCTTTTCCGATGTTGGTGCTGAAGAGCCCTACACGGATTCAAATGCAGACCTTAGCTGCAACAACGGTGAATTTTATACCGATGTCAATGATAATGGAACCTGGGACAATGACATGGGTGCAAGTGGCACCGGCGGTGAAGAAAACATCATGGTCATGGAAATCAGCGTAGATCTACCTTACATGATGAAAGGCGTTGTCGGAATTGTTAGCGAAGAAAAATCAATTAACCTATCGACGTCAACTGCCGTTCGAAACGAGCCATATGGCGGTGTTGCTTGGGTACCAAGTGACACTGTAGGCACATGCGCTTAATGGGAGCTAGCACCAATGACAAGATTTCCATCACTTTATAAAACTTTAAAGAATAAGATAGGTAAACACCGTTTAAGAAAGAACGAAAAAGGCGTCGCAATGATTGAATTTGCGATGGCTCTCCCCGTTTTGACCATTTTGCTTCTTGGATGTATTGACCTTGCGGTCTATCTGGTCGCGCATCAACGCATTGCCCGTTCCGCATACACCATGTCCAACCTTATGACGCAGATGGACCAAGGGCTTACAGAAGCACAAGTCGGTGACATGATGCTTGCCCTTGATCAAGTCAGTAAACCTTTTGACATTGCCACGGACGGCGTGGCTACAATCACTGCTATTATCGGCAACGGTGTCGATGGTGCTCCTGC
>CAXBLS010000037.1:0-26755 GCA_963976585.1 uncultured Kordiimonadaceae bacterium | reverse complement strand
CCCTGATCCTGCTCGTCAAGGAACTAAAAAGTAGGTACCCATCCATCGAATTCACCCAAGGCCATGAAGACCTCGACACAAGATTTATGCCGTCAGATAATGACCCCGAGATCGAAGTTGCCCGCAAAATGGACCCTGGCCCCTATTTCCCATGGGCACAGTTTCTTGAAGCCGTCGACTTAAAGAAAGAAACACCGAACAAAGAAGAGTAAAAAGGCCAGCGGGTTGAAAATTGTCCCACTAGCCTTTATATTAAGTTTTTCAAAAACGGTTCTATGAACTGTTCGGGCGTTTATCACCGTGCCGGGTGATAAGCGCCTTTTTTATGAACATTTACAGCAATTGCAATTTTCACAGTTACAGTTTTCGCAAGAGCAGCAGTTGCACTCTTTAATGTCTTCTGCAGTTGTCATTTTTTTCTCCTTTTATGTACAACAAGATTTTTCAATATTATCCGCAGTCTGCCTCAGAAGTGCGGCAACTTCCTTTCTGTTGACGTGGTAAAATACTTCTTTACCGCGCTTTTCTGCGGCAACAATTCCCGCATTCTTTAAAATGCTCAAATGCCGACTGACCACGGAAAGATCAACCGTACAACAACACGCCACCTCCCCGACATTGCAGGGGCAGTCTCTTGAGCATAAATTATTCAGTATCTTCATCCGGTTCGGATCAGATAACGCCTTAAACACCAATTCAGTTTCCATAACGATTCCTCATAATTACTATTGCACTATTGTGCATATATACATATGTGTCAAGGTATTATAATTCTAGTGAAACTCCTTGCAAGTCGCGCTATAAATTATTTGGTAAAACGCCAATCATCTTGAAAGCTAATTATTTCACGATGATGATTATTGAAGCAGGAACATATACGGTCATATCCCTTCCCTTCAAAAAGCGTTTCGCCGAATACAGAAATCAGAAAACTGACAGGCAGACCAAATACTATACTTGCTCCCAAAACCTCTGTTCCAACCCCTACAATTAATTTGGGTAAGTATTTTTGCAATAAACCGGTACTTTTTTGTTTCGCTTCCTGCATTGCACCGATCACTGTTTCATATGACAAATCGGAATTTTTGCTATCTTTCGCATTTGCAATACTGGTCATTAAGATATTTTGACGACGTAGCGTATCGCGGTTAAATCTCAAAAAATCAAGAAAATCAATAAACTCAACATCGTTCATTACTTGCGATGCCGACCTATGAGCAAGAAATGTAAAACTCGACGGATCATCTGATACATCGCTCGCGTCCGCTTTAATTTTTCCAGTGGCTACATTATTCAGATAACGTAAAAAGTCCGGCGCGACTTTATTGTGAAAAGGACGCTTGGCATCGGCAGGATCGAAATCGCTACTTTTCTCCTCAATAATTTCACTCATGACCTGCGCCTGACGAGGGTCCATATTATAAGTACCACCAAACGCACCAGTCAGTGGCGCCGTATAGGTATGATGTATATAAGTTAACCGTTGGGCGAAATCAGAAAAAATCAAAGGATCATAAAGGTCATACCTAGCTTCCTGATTTGATATTGCCTCGAGCACTGGGTCTGGTTCTTCGCCAATCACCGGTTTAGCTGTGCGCCAATAAGCCCAATTCCAAAGGATTTTTTCTGGATGCGGAGGGTTTCCTCTATACTCAGCTTTTTGAGCGGATGGATCGTTGGGATTTTCGCTGGCAAATTTATGAAATTTTTCAGCAGCTTCCCTAAATTTTTCTGATGCTTCATTATAATTGATTGCAAGCGCATTATCATCACCACTTATTGCCGCAAATATTGGTTTGCGCGATTGCGATACAATTCTTATTTCAACAGCAGGATCAAGTAAAATTGGGCCTATCGAATTGGCGCATTGCTTATGTGCTTTAAACCCGTCTCTTTCATCTGAATCGAAGTTAACGATATTTACAACAAGATAACCATTCTGCGCCAACATCCAAAACTGATCTCGGGTTACTCCGTAAGTAGCTGGAAACTGTTCTTCATGGATCGGATAAAGATCAACAAGTACCAATTCATGACGCAGTAGCATTTGTGCTAGTGGGATACCGAAAACCCAACTACCCCAACGTTCAAATCGGTTGGAAAGGTCGTTCGGATTCCCGGTAAGCACATGCCGTGCCAGCCGCGCGGCTTCGTCAAAATCATTTACTGAACCGACATATGGGGAAACTTTACCAAGTATTGATTGCTGCTCATCAACAAGTTCATTCAGCCGTCCTTCAATTATACTCGCTGAAATTTCCATCGGTCTTTCTACTCCATCTTAGCATTCATATCATGGCCGCGTTGACTTTGGATTTCTATGAAGACCCGTTTGATGTCTGGGTGTTTCTTTTTGATTTTTTGTTCGAACATTGAAATAATATTTTCGACCTGACCGGCAGGAATATCGTTTTTAAAATCAAGGCTGAGGTTGAGCAGTACATCATTGGGGCCAAAATGCATGGTCAGAACCTCGTTGATGTTGTCAATCGCATCGTGGCCGTCAAAAAGATCATGGATACTGCGAACCACTCTTGGGGTAGCCGCTTCACCGATCAGCAGACTTTTAGTTTCATAAGCGAGAACGACTGCCGTGGCCGCAAGGATCAAGCCAATGACAATAGAGGCAATTCCGTCCGCTTCTGGAATATTAAAATAATCACCAATGAATAAACCGATAAGGGCTGCCATCAAACCTAGCATCGCTGCTGTATCTTCAAACAAAATAGCAAACAGGCTCGGATCTTTTGAACGTCTTACCGCAGCGACCATACCGTGTTCGCCGCGCTGACGGTTAAATTCGTCATACGCCATTTTCCATGGGTAGGCCTCAAACAACAGCGCCGCACCAAGAACAATGTAGTTGATATGAATATTGGTAACTTCCGCCGGTTCAAGAACCTTGTGGACACCTTCATAAAGCGACACGCCGGCACCAACCGCAAAAATCAGCATCGCAACACAGAATGACCAAAAGTAAAGTTCTTTACCATATCCAAACGGATGGTCACGGTCAGCTTTTTGATCGGCTTTTTTAATACCATAGAGAAGGAGCACCTGATTACCACAATCGACGATACTATGGACCGCTTCCGAAAACATTGCCGACGAATTGGTGTATATAGCGGCAGCAAGCTTTGAGACAAAGATGAGAAAGTTACCGATTAGCGCCGCAAAGATGACTTTTTTCGAAGAATGTGCTGACATAATTTGTGTGTTGTCCTAAAATTGCCCTTATATCAGCATATTACTGACACCATAAAAAAATACAAAAGAATTAATAAATGTAATTAAATTTTTAGTTTCTCTGATATATAATTATCCTATGACGACAATTGGACCCGCAGATCAAGAACTTGACCCGGTAAGCATGCTGAAATGGTATGCTGAATGCGGCGTTGATGAAACCATATCCGACTGTCCAACAAACTGGTTCGAATCTTCTGAAAACACCCAAATAAATCAACAAGTTAATGAGGTGTCCTCACCTGCCGTAAGACAGGCTGCACCGACACCACTTTCGTCACATAAAGAAAATATCGAAAGTGCGGAAAGGGTCGCCGCTGCAGCCACTAGTCTTGAGGCGCTAAAAGAGGCGATTCTCGCATTTGATGGGTGTAGTCTTAGAAATACCGCGTCAAACACGGTTTTTTCTGATGGCAATGTAAATAGCGATATCATGTTAATCGGCGAAGCGCCCGGCGCAGAAGAAGACCGGGTCGGAAAACCATTCGTTGGTCAGGCTGGCCAGCTTCTTGATCGCATGTTTGCAGCCATCAATATGACCAGAGCAGAAGATTTTTACATTACAAACATGCTCCCCTGGCGCCCACCAGGCAATCGCAAACCAACTGATGCCGAATGTGAAACCTGCCTTCCTTTCGTCAAGCGCCATTTAGAGCTGTTTAAGCCAAAGATGATTATTTTAATTGGTGGCACGTCAGCCAGTTCAATTATGAACGTACAAACAGGTATTACCAAACTGCGTGGCAAGTGGGGCGAATATCAAGTGGGCGACGAGATGATCCCGATGATGCCTATATTTCATCCGGCTTATCTACTGCGCCAACCACAGTTTAAAAAACAGGCCTGGCATGACTTACTCAGTATCAAAGCACGGTTGGAGAGTTAACAGTATGATTAAAAAAATTCTCGTAATATTTGCTCTTTTGAGCGGCAGCGTCGCGGTTGCCCAAAATAGTTCATTAAATGAAATGAACCTTGAGCCGCTCAGTGCTGCCGATGTGGAAACCTACCGTAATATTTTTTATGAACAAAACCGTGGTCGCTGGAAACAGGCAGACCAGGAAATCAAAAAAATTGCCAATCCGATATTGATGGGCCATGTCCGGTATCAACGCTATATGCATGCGACCGCCTATACATCGAAATTTTCCGAACTTAAAACCTGGATGGAAAATTTTGGCGACCTCCCCGGTGCGCAGCGCATCTATGACCTTGGCAAACGTAAAAATGGCGGCAAAACCGGCGGCATGATGCAGCCAATCACGGCTGCAAGTTATTCGTTCCCCGCCGATAAACCAAGCCCGCCATCAAGAGCGGCACTCGAGGCCGCGGCAAAGGTCAAGCCAGCACCCACTGGGCCAACAGAAGAACAACTTAGAAAACGCCAGGAACGCCGTGATGTTGCCGAGCTTAACCGCGTTATCAGTCGCTACCTGCGTCAACATAATGCGGCGCGGGCCGAAAAAAGACTTTGGGCCTTCACCGAACGCGGCCTACTCACCTCCCGCGAGATTGATGCTCATCTTTCACGCATCGCCAATGAATTTTATCTGACCAATCATGACGAAAAGGCCTTCGCTCTGGCTCAGCTGGCGTCAAGGTCCCGCGAACATGTCTCGCAGGCTGACTGGATCGCCGGACTTGCCGCATGGCGGCTTGGTGATTGTTCGGTCGCTGCGCGGCATTTTGAACACGTGGCAAATTCCTCCGTCGCCGGTGACTGGACCGCTGCGGCTGGTGCCTTTTGGGCCGCGAGATCATATGTGAACTGCCGCAGACCCGCCGAAGTTTCCCGCATGCTTAAAAAAGCTGCCGGGTTTGAAAAAACTTTTTATGGCATCCTCGCCGCACGTCAGCTCGGCATAGATATCGATCTTGACTGGACCGTGCCGGAATTTACTCAAGCCGATTACCGCGAAGTACGTGGTTTATCAAGCGTGCACCGGGCTATTGCTCTCGCGCAGATTGGTGAAAACACTCTTGCTGATCAGGAACTTTCCACCGCTTGGAGCCGTACCCGTGACAGCCAGCACGCTGCCCTGCTTGGTCTTGCTTCACGACTTGGCCTCGCCGCGACCCAGCTTCGCATCGGCCGTATCGAAGAACAAAAACGTATAGCTTCCCTTGATAGCACCCTTTATCCCGTGCCTTATATTACACCAGATGGCGGTTATACACTTGATAAAGCGCTGTTATTTGCCATGATCCGTCAGGAAAGTGGCTTTAACAGCTGGGCCAAAAGTGGCGCTGGCGCTCGCGGATTGATGCAGTTGATGATGGGGGCCGCCGGCGATATGTCGCGAGACCGCCGCCTACGACGTATTAAACTTGATGATCCGCGCTATAATATGTATCTCGGACAGAAATACATGAAAACCATGCTCGAAAATTTTGCCGAAGGAAACATGTTCAAATCGCTGACGGCCTATAATGCCGGACCGGGTAATATGCAAAAATGGACAAAAAGTACCAATTTCCAGGATGACCCTTTACTGTTCATAGAAAGCATTCCAGCACGCGAGACCCGCATTTATATTGAACGTGTCTTTTCCAATATGTGGATCTACCGCATGCGTATGGGACAGGATACACCAACCTTGGATTTTGTAGCCTCCGGACAGTGGCCCATTTATACACCGCAGGACAATACGCAATCCGCTGAAAATAATAGTAATAAAGATCAAAGATATGCCAATCGATCAGACTAAAGAATTTCTACCGCTTAATATTGCAATCCTTACCCTTTCCGATAGCCGCACAATTGAAACCGACATTTCCGGTCAGGTGCTGGTCGATAAACTGCTTGAGGCCGGTCATAACCTAGCCGACCGCGCCATCATTAAGGACGAGCGCGATGATCTGCGCGCCCAACTAAAAAAATGGATCGCTGATGATGGTATTCAGGTGATCATTTCCACAGGCGGCACTGGCCTCACGGGCCGTGACATTACCCCGGAAATTTTCCACGAGCTTTACGAAAAGGAAATTGAAGGCTTCGGCGAAATTTTTCGCCATATTTCCTTTAAACTTATTGGCACATCAACGCTACAGTCCCGCGCCACGGGCGGCGTGGCAAACGGTACTTATATGTTCGCGGTGCCCGGCTCCCCCGGCGCCTGTAAAGACGCCTGGAACCATATATTTGCCGAACAGCTGGATATCCGCTTCCGCCCCTGCAATTTCGCGGAGATGATGCCCCGCCTTAAAGAAACGTGACCCAATAAAGCGCAGTCCATTAGTCCTCGATATAAATCGCGTCCATAAGAAGATGCTGAGGTCCGTTATCATCACACATGGAATAAAAACGTCCCTCGCCGCCGCGCATGGCAACACCGGCATACTGGCCTTTCTTATCAAGGATATAGAACTGTAAATTAAAGGCGATTTCGCCCTTATCATTCATATAGCGCGGATTGCCCATTGAGAAATCCCGAACCCGTTTAAGCGCATACATACCCGCATCTTTCGGATGCATTCCGTCGCGCATCTTTTCGACAATCAAAAATGAACAAAGATGATAAAGGTTCATTTCACCAAGTCCCGTGGAACCAGCAGCCCCAACATCATTATCAAGATAAAGACCCGCACCAAGGATCGGGCTATCACCGACCCGGCCCGGCACTTTAAAGCTGCGCCCTGATGTGGTGGTGTTACCGCAAATATCGCCTTTGCTGTTGATCGCGTTACAATTGATGGTGCCGTGGATATGTTCAATATCAATCAGGCCTTCGTTGGCCATCTGGTAAGCAACTTCAAACCCTTTCTTTTCAATAAATTCCGGGCCAAGCTCGGCGAATGTTCTTTTATCGCCTTCTTCCTCAACCCGTTTTTTCCATTCAAGATACTGTTTAAAGGATTCAGCACTATTAAGATCACCTTCAATATTATGACCGTTGGCACGGGCAAAGTCTGTGGCACCCTGACCAGCAAGCAGATGGTGATTGGTTTTCATCATCACATCTTTTGCCACATGGCTGGGCGCACGCACCCCTTGAATATAAGCAACACCGCCGGCCCGCTTTAGCGGTCCATGCATACAGCACGCATCAAGGGTCACATCACCGTTCGCGTCCGGAAGTCCGCCGTAGCCAACTGATGTATCCTCGGTGGAATTTTCAGGAAGGTTATTACAGGCGATGGTCGCGTCAAGCACATCCGCACCTTCCGCCATCATCCGATACGCGATTTGAACACCCGTTTCCCCGTCTTCATTCTTAAGCCGATTTCCGTTATGAGCCGCAACCACCAGCGGCTTATAACTACTCATAATCGCCGGTGCCTGTGCTCTGGCTCCAGCGGCCACTGCCCCCACCGCAGCAACAGTCGCCGCCGCACCAAGCACTTCTCTTCTATTCATCTTAGACATCATATTCTCCCATTATTATTTTTGATGAAAATATAATGGGCGGAATTGCAGGATGAGTCAAACATATCCAGCATGCATCAAGCTAGTATCTTAAGCTCAATCCTCCTTGGTTGAACTAATAAACTCAGCCATTGCAACTGAATTTTCATTGCTCTCACCTAGTAACCCTCCTACAACGCCCGCTTTATCCTCCTCATTCTTATTCTGGCTCATTTTCCATTTTCCGGTTAAGGCTTTTATTTCTATTTCTATACCAATGATGCCTTTCATTTGACCCTTTATGTATTTTTCTGGCGCATCTGATACCTTCCATGGGTCGTCGTATCCCGCTTCATTTATTGTGGTGAGCGAATTTAATTGGGCCATCAGCCAGTCCGCATCATCAATAAGTTTAAGCGAGCCACGCGCGTGAACTGTGGCGTAATTCCATGTCGGCACCACTTTGCCATGTTCGGCTTTGGAGGCGCACCATCCGGGGCTGATATAATGATGCGGCCCTTGGAAAATCACCATCACATCACTTCCTTCGTCGTATTTTTTCCAAAACGAATTCCCCTTGGCAATATGGGCGCGAAGGGTACCATTTTCGGAAAGTTCAGGATGCAGCACAAATGGCAAATGATTGGCTGATAACGCACCGTCCTCCTGACTGATCAATATGCCAAATGAATGGGTGTTGATCAGTTCATGCATGACGTCCAAGCGGTCTTCATTAAACATTGGCAATTGGTACATATCTTTTTCCTTACAATAAATCTTTCGCGGTATCCACGTCACTTAACATATTGGTGAACTCTACTCGGTTAAATAGGTGGATGTTGGCGACTGTGTCGGCTAGTGCGTTTTCGGTGGACCAGCGTACGCCTTCAAAGGGTGAAAGTCTCGTGCGTCTTCTTCGCATACCGACGAGCCAATAGCCGCCGTCGGTGGCCGGGCCGAAAACGGCGTCGTTGTTTTTTAAGGCGTCGAAAGCGCGGGTGATATGATGTTTTTTGATTGTCGGGATGTCGCCACCGATCAGGACAAGTGGTCCCGAACCAACATCATCGAACACCCGCTGCATACGCTGACCAAGATCACCGCCGCCTTGGGCGATGACGTCATGACGTCGATCAAAGAAGCTGCCTTTATAATTGTCGGGAGAAACACAGATCACGGTTTTCCAATTGCCGCGCCCGACACGTTTTATAAGTGCCCTTACCGTGCGGCGATAAAAACGCCAGGCGCGGAACCTGCCGATATCACGGGCGAGTCTGGTTTTAACCCGGCCCATGCGTGGCTCCTTGACGAATATGACAAGCGTACCGTTCTTCATCAGTAAATTTTCTTTATGGTTTCGGGATTGACACCCAGTTTATAGAGCAGAAGACAAAAGCCATTGCGAACCATGCGAATGAGATACCCATACTTATTATATTTCTCGGCTGACGTGCTAATCACATGCGCACTCATTTTAAGACGGGCGCGACCAATTCGTTTTATAATATCGACATCTTCCATCAGCGGCATATCATTATAACCACCGACCTCGTCATAAAGCTTGCGGGATATGAATAGGCCCTGATCACCGTATGGAAGAGCAAAAACCCGACAACGAAAACGCACCCAATATTCCAGAAGGCGCGGAAAAAATCCTTCATCATCAAAACGAAGTCGAAATGCAAGCGCCTTCCCGGCATCACTTATTATATGTTGCTCGAGCACATCCCACCATCCTGCGGAAAGCTCACTGTCCGCGTGCAGGAAAAAAAGCCACTCCCCCGATGCGAACTGCGCACCGGTTTTAAGCTGAAGCCCCCGACCCGGATTGCAGTTGATGAAATTGCGGTCTTTAAAGGTATATGTCTCTGGTCCGCCGTTGACAATGATCACATCACGAGGGAGTTGCTCCAGCAACTTCTCTAGTGCCTCATCAATCTTAAGGGTCGGTATAATGATTGTAATACTCATGAATGCTCTTTATTTTATTTATGCAAAGTTTATAGTCGAACCATGAAAAAGGAAACCATCAATAAATCTTTGGCAAAACCAACATACTCACTGGAATGTGATCTTGGCGCACCGGACCGTATCATTTGTGGTGTCGACGAAGTGGGGCGTGGGCCGCTCGCCGGGCCGGTGATCGCCGCCGCAGTGATCCTTGACCCTGATAATATCCCCCACCACCTAAACGATTCAAAAAAGTTGAGTGCCAAAAAAAGGCAGGAACTCAATAGCATAATAATAAGCGCCGCTGAATACGCATACGGCGAAGCATCGCTCGAGGAAATTGACGAGCTTAATATCCTTCACGCGTCAATGCTTGCCATGCAAAGAGCTGTCAGTAATTTACCCCGAAAAGTAGATCATATACTTGTCGATGGAAACAGACTTCCTGATTTCGACGCACCCGCCACGGCGGTCATAAAAGGCGATCAAAAGTCGGTTTCTATCGCCGCGGCATCGATAATTGCCAAAATAAAACGTGATTTTCTAATGAAAACGCTCTCTGAAATTCATCCAGAATACGGGTGGGAGCGAAATTCCGGATATGGTACCCGTGAACATATGGAAGCACTAAATCTTGTGGGTCCTTCACCTTTTCACAGAAAGTCATTTGCGCCAATTCGTAACCTAATGACTCAGGAAAATGATATAAACGATTGATTCCAGTAAAAAAATTACTTGACGTGATTCGCCAAATGATTCATGATTCTTCTCATGACACAAAAAACAAACATAAAACGAAAAGCAGCACAAGCGGCAAAATCGCGTAAAGCAATCGCTAAAAAGACTGCATATAAGTCCCTTCCTAAAGATAAAATTCTTAAGGGGGATTGCATTGAGCTTATGAACAGCTTACCGGAAAAATCAGTAGACGTAATCTTCGCTGATCCACCCTACAACATGCAACTAAAGGGAGAACTTCATCGCCCTGATAATTCACACGTCGATGCTGTGAATGATAGTTGGGATCAGTTTGATGGATTTCAAGCTTATGATAACTTTACCCGCGACTGGCTGACCGCCGCGCGCCGGGTACTTAAGGACACCGGGACCATTTGGGTCATCGGCAGCTATCATAATATTTACCGGGTTGGTTCCATCATTCAGGATATTGGTTTCTGGGTTCTTAATGATATTGTTTGGCGCAAATCAAACCCGATGCCTAATTTCCGCGGAACACGCTTTACCAATGCCCATGAGACACTGCTTTGGTGCAATAAGGGCGAAGG
The DNA here is from genome assembly GCA_963976585.1 of uncultured Kordiimonadaceae bacterium. Classification (GTDB taxonomy): domain Bacteria; phylum Pseudomonadota; class Alphaproteobacteria; order Sphingomonadales; family Emcibacteraceae; genus Pseudemcibacter. The sequence goes on along the minus strand of CAXBLS010000037.1, from coordinate 15,928 downwards.
CTTTAACAAATACACATTTAACTATGAAGCCATGAAAGCCTTTAATGATGATATTCAGATGCGCTCGGATTGGGTACTGCCTATATGTTCTGGCAAGGAACGCCTAAAGGTCAATGGTCATAAGGGCCACAGCACTCAAAAGCCGGAAGCGCTTCTTTACCGCGTGCTACTGAGTTCTACAAACAAAGGTGACGTTGTCCTTGATCCCTTCTTTGGAAGTGGTACAACCGGCGCTGTTGCCAAAAAGCTCGGCCGTCATTACATCGGTCTTGAACGCGAAGATAAATATATCAAGCTCGCAACCGACCGGATCAAGCAAATTGAGACACTAAGTGACGAAGATCTTGAGATTACACCAGCCAAACGCTCCCTGCCCCGTGTTGCCTTTGGTACGTTAATAGAAAACGGTATGATCAAGCCAGGAACAATATTGTTCGGCCCCGGCAAACGCCACGCCGCAAAAGTACGCGCGGACGGTACAGTGATCAGTGCAGACAGCAAAGGATCAATCCATCAGGTTGGCGCAAGCGTTCAAAACGCCCCAAGCTGCAATGGCTGGACATTTTGGAACATCGAAGTGAATGACAATTTGGTTTCCATTGATAATTTACGCGCAGAAGTTCGCGCAGCCATGAATTAAATTTTTAGTATTTAGTATGAGTGAATTAATAATAAAAAAAGTCATATATTATCTTCCCCGATAATATCAACTGTTTACCTTCTCCGGTGAGTGACCCGCTAAGTGCCCAACTTGGCGGGTTATTTGTATCTGAACCAAATATCTATTCAATAGCGTTGCAAAAAATCTCCCTCGCACTATAGTGCGCCGCAACTGTAATTTCTCGAACTTAAGGAAATGAAATGCAAACGGCTCCTGACCTGCCCATCGTTGAACCAAAATCAGATGGTATCATCGCCCGGTACCGGACCGAAATTCTAGCGGGCCTTACCGTTGCGCTGGCACTGGTACCGGAAGCTGTTGCCTTTTCATTCGTGGCCGGGGTTCATCCGCTTGTCGGACTTTACGCCGCATTTATCGTTGGCCTTATTACTGCGACCTTTGGTGGCCGACCGGGTATGATTTCCGGTGCGACGGGTGCTCTTGCTGTTGTTATGGTGGCGCTGGTTGCGACCCACGGCGTTCAGTATCTGTTTGCCACTGTCATACTGATGGGAATAATCCAGATACTTGCCGGTATATTTAAATTGGGGAAATTTATCCGTATGGTGCCGCATCCGGTGATGCTCGGCTTTGTCAACGGTCTGGCGATTGTTATTTTCCTTGCCCAACTGGGCCAGTTTAAAGTGGAAGACGCGCTTGGAAATCAAAGTTGGATGAGCGGCCTACCACTTTATCTGACCTTAGGCCTTGTCGTTTTGACCATGTTTATCATCTGGGCCGCACCAAAACTAATTCGCAGTGTTCCTGCGCCTTTGCTTGGCATTGTTGCCGTTTCTCTGGTTGTTATTGGTCTTGACATTGATGTACCACGGGTTGGCGATCTCGCCTCCATCAAAGGAAGCCTACCATCCTTTGCCATTCCTGATATTCCATTCACCTTTGAAACCTTACAAATTATTCTGCCATATGCTTTTATACTCGCGGCAATCGGCCTTATAGAAAGCCTGCTAACCCTTAATCTAGTCGCAGAAATGACGGAAACGCACGGCGGCACCAGCCGTGAATGTGCGGCACAAGGCGCCGCAAATGTTGTCACTGGCTTCTTTGGCGGTATGGGCGGCTGTGCTATGATCGGCCAAAGTATGATCAATATTAAATCAGGTGGCCGCAGACGGTTATCAGGCATTTCAGCGGCACTGTTCCTACTCTGCTTTATTCTCTGGACGTCGGGATTGATTGAACAAATCCCTGTGGCGGCCCTTGTTGGGGTTATGTTTATGGTCGTGCTAGGCACCTTCGCATGGTCGAGCCTGACTATTTTGCACAAAGTGCCGCGCCACGATGCGTTTGTCATTATTCTGGTCACCTTCGTCACGGTTTACAGTGACCTAGCTGTTGCCGTTGTCGTTGGTGTCATCGTTTCCGCACTCGTCTTTGCGTGGCGTGCGTCTAAACGTGTTTCTGTAAGATCTGAAATTAATGATAAGGGACAGAAAATATATAATATCCGCGGGCCACTCTTCTTTGGTAGCATAGCAAATTTTCAGGAAATGTTTAGCCCCAAAGATGACCCGGAAGACGTTGTCGTTGACTTTCTTAAATGCCGTGTATGGGATCATTCCGGGCTTCAGGCTATTGAAGCGCTCACCGAACGTTATAACCGCCGCAACAAAACAGTACATCTTCGCCATCTAAGTCCCGATTGCAAAGCACTGCTCCATAAAGCTGGCAGCCTGGTTGAACAGATGCCAAATGAAGACCCAGATTATGGTATCGCTGTCGACTACGACGAATATTTCGAAGAAGACTAAGTGTTCAACTTAACTACCTATTAAATTATGCGGAAGTCAACAAGGCGTAAAGTTGGTCTTTTAGCTGCATGCGTTTTTTTCTCACCATTTCTTCGTCAGTTTGAGATGCATGATCTTCGCCAATTTCCAAACGGTGAACGTGACGGTTAATTTCATGATATTCATCAAACAATCTCGCGAAATGCTTATCATTGATTTTCAAGTCATGAATTTTATCAATATACTCTGGGAAATCATCGCGAAGTTCGTGGGGGGTGTGGCTCATTATATTCTCCTTAAACATCTTATTAAATAATATAAAGAGAGCCTACAATAGATATTAGTGAGAATGTTTGACCCCGGTCAAAATTTGATCGTTATTTCAGAAAAAATTCTTTTATAACGTTATGAAAAAGATCCGGTTTTTCCTGGTGAATATAAGGCAAAAAATCCAGACTTAAAAATGATTGCAGTTGAACTCGCATCCTGCCCCGTTCTTTCCGAAGGGCGCGCAGCCCCTTTTGCCAGCGCTGAGATAGTCAAACGTCCTGAAACAGAGGGTAAACATATCGTGACAATTTTTGCTGACGGTGCATCGCGTTATTTCTCAACCGATGTTTTTATAGGATTTGATGCGGATTAGCTCGCTATATGCGCCGTGTCAATTTGCCCCATTAACTGTCGGGTATACTCCAGTTGAAGATCCAGCTGTATAAGCAAAAAGCCTGTATAATTTTTCTCAGCATTTAAAAGTGCCTGAAACTCTGGGGTGCGGGCCTTGTAGATAAAATCACCGATTGCCTGTTCAGATTGAAGGGTCGGAAGGATTAGCTCAAACCCGGTCGGCTCCAACTCACCTGCGAATACTGTCCTCTCTCCAGCCTCGAGCATCTCATACACAGATTGTGAATATCCCGTCAGGCGAGCAAGAAGACGGTTGCGGATAATCAAAGTTTCCTCGTAATAATAGGAAATAGCGTAGCGCAAATCGCTATTTTCAATCATTGATATTTTTCCACTATTTTGAAGATCATGGAATGTTGTTGTTCTTACCGATGGCACACTCCAGCCAAATTGAACACTATTTTCAAGACTGCGGTAGAAATCAATGGCCTTCACTGTTCCATCGCTCAACGTATGTGTATACTCGCGAATGTGGTTGCCGCTCTCAATAACGTCTGCAAGTATTTCAAGTTGAGTTTGTTTATTCAGCGCCTCCTGCTTCATTCTGGTGAAATGTGACACATCATACTCAAGGTCCTGATAAAGGCGGTCAAGATACTCGGCTCCCTCTAGCCGCTCCTTCCTCTCAGTATTCCAAGCATCCACCTGCAAACCAATAAATATCCCCAGCACCACGATCAACACCTCTATTATGACCTGGAACCAGTCCTGCCGCCTTATTGCGGACGCAAGTTTCTCAATTACCATATTACTCCTTCCCTCTATTGGTGCGAGCTTATCCCAAAAATGAATAATATCAAAATTATCGAGTAAATACATAATCTTGAGCTTTTCAAAAATTGCTGATACGGTGAGCACACGAATTTTCGACTTTCTTAGAATATGATTGGGGAGTACGCATGGCATCGACACTGCTTTTTATCATCATACTGGCAATGATCATTTTTATGTTCAAACTCAGAGAGGATAACGTAAAATTTAAAAAGCAGATCAAATGGCTCAAAGATAGAGTAGACAGCTTTGACGGCAAGAATTCTGATCAAGAAATAAACGTCGCCGACGAACAATCAGCACCTGAGGCCGAACCACCATTTTCGCAAAAACCGATAGCGGAACCGGTTGTTGATAACGCCGAAGAACAGCCTCAGACTGCGGCACTTGAGATTAGTAAACCAAGCATTTTTAAAGTTATAGAAAAAGAACTCTCCACCCGCTGGATGATTTGGCTGGGCGGCATTGCTTTTGCGATCGGCGGAGCGTTTCTCGTCAAATATTCCATCGATGCAGGGCTTCTTAGTCCTGCGATTAGAGTAACGATGGGCACTATTCTTGGCGTGGCGATGGCTTTCGCCGGAGAAGGTATTCGCCAACGGCGAGAAAAAATCGGATTTATAAAGGATGCTCCAGATTATGTGCCCGGCGCAATCTCGGCGGCGGGGCTATTTACCGCGTTCGCTGCGGTTTACTCAGCATATGCACTTTATGACCTGATTTCACCATTGATCGCCTTTGCCGCGCTTGCTGGTCTCAGCTTTCTTTCGACCGGGCTTGCTTATTTTCATGGGCGCTTTTTTGCTTATCTTGGTATGATTGGCGGACTGATTATCCCGGCGCTCGTGTCAACCGGATCAGGAAATGCGTGGGTGCTGTTCCCCTACTTGTTGGTCATCGCGGGCTCAGCCCTTTGGATCAGCCGCAAAAAAGCATGGGTTGATGTGGCGGGTGTTACGCTTCTTCTTTCAATGCTGTGGACAGTTTTATGGATATTCACCAATTGGAAAATCGGTGATATTATTCCGGTTGGTGTTTATTTGATTATCCTTAGTGGTCTTAACGTGACGCTACTTGGAGGCGCGAGCCCGGCGAGATCATCCGATAGGACAGTTCACGGACTGATTCCAAGCCACGCCGTGACAATCATGTCAGACGCGGCGACATTGTTATCAGTGGTCCTGCTTGTTTCAATCGTTCGGCTTGAACATTATACATCGATTGGATTTATACTTCTGACCATTGCTCTAATCGGTCAGGCCTATGCGGTTCATAAATCGCCGGAATATGACATGGGCGGTATTTTTTCCGTCTTTGGCATCATATTTCTGCTCGGAAGTTGGCATGTGCCGGATATTTTTGAAATCCAGCAACTTCTTACTGACGCTGATAGGCGCGCGTTTATCTGGTCACCGATTGCACCACCTGGCTTACAAACATTTAGCATCGCTAGCCTGTCGCTAGTTGGCATCACTAGTCTTGCAATTTTCATCCGTCTTCCTTGGCTTTTCCGGCGCGCGCTGTGGGCAACCCTTGGAAACCTGTTACCACTCATGGTGCTTATCATCGCCTATTGGCGGATCAAAGATCTGGACACCAGCATCCCCTTCGCGGGCATAGCCGTTATTATTGCCCTGATACTTACCTACGGCACAAAATATATCGGTGACAAATCAGAGGGGGAAGCAAAAGCACCCATCGCCGCTTACGCCGCAGGAGCAACCATGGCCGTCGCTCTTGCGCTGACTATGGTTCTGCGGGAAGCGTGGCTCAGCTTTGCACTTGCTCTTGAATTGGTGGCTCTTGGTTATATCTGGCAAAAAACGGCTGTGCATGGTCTTCGGCAACTTGCACTTTTACTTGCTGCTGTGGTGTTGATAAGACTATTTTTAAATGCCTCTATATTTGAGTATCATACAGGACCAATGCCTGCCATCAACTGGCTCTTCTACGGCTATGGCCTTACCTCAGGGCTCTTCTATCTGGCATCAAGAATTTTTAATGACGGCGCCAAGAATGATCGCCTGATCAGTGTTCTTAGAGCTGGTTGGATCATTATACTCATCAGCTTTATTTCATTGGAACTCAGGGTCCTGTTCAGCGACGGTGGCACGCTCTATTCTGCGCCAAGTGAACTTGAAATCGCCCTGCAAACAGTGACTTGGTCACTGGCCACGGTGATCCTGATGTGGCGGGAAATAAAAGATCAGGACAAACTTCTTGGAAAATTACGTAGATTTATGACCATTGTTTCACTGGCAGGCCTGATCCTCGGTGGTGGACTGGCCAACAACATTTTCCTCAGCCGTGTTGATGTGGGCGGCTTTATTATCTTTAATCTGCAGTTCCTGCAATTCCTGATCCCGGCACTTCTTTATGCGGTCAAGGCTTACTTGGCCCGTATGGCAGAGAAGCCAAGAAGTCTCAAAATTTACAGCATGGTTGCCTTTCTTGCATTCTGGTTCTGGCTATCGGCCGAGGTACGTCACGCCTTCCATCCTAGTGGTGGCCACGGATCTCCGTCTGATTGGGAAGGATACACCTATTCTCTTATTTGGCTTATGTATTCTGTTATCCTCCTTGTTATCGGCCTTCAACGAAGAAATGAAACCGTCAGGCTCGCTGGTCTTGGTGTGTTATCCGTGGTGGTCTTAAAAGTATTCCTCAGTGATATGAGTGAGCTTGAAGGTTTGGCCCGCGCCCTGTCCTTCATGGGGTTAGGAGCAGCATTAATCGGAATTGGCTACCTCTATCAGCGGTTAAAAGTCGTGGACGAAAAAACAAGTAATGCATAAGCAATACGTATATTCGCTCTACGGTTTCATTATTTCCAGTCCTTGATTTTATGGCCTTTGGCTGCATAAAATAAAATATAAAGATAACAGGGTAAACCGATGTAATAAGCAAGCTGCATATCGCCAAAAATTAAAGCAATCCGACCAAAGGCAAGCGGCAGGAGTGCACCGCCCGCAACTCCCATGATAAGCAGTGCTGATCCCTGCGCGGTAAATTTACCCAGACCATCAAGCGACAATGGCCAAATTGATGGCCAGACCATAGCATTGGCAAGCCCCATGAGCGCAACAAAAAACACTGAATTCGGGACAATAGGTATTCCCGCCCACTGCCAAAGAGTCATGGAAATTGTACTCTCCTCCGTCGAGCTCATGACAATACCGAAAATGCAAAAACAGCCTACGAGAGCAGATAAAAAAAGCGCCTGCGCCTGACTTAAATATTTGGGTATCAACATAACCCCAATTATATATCCTAAAACCATAAACGACATGGTAAAAGACGTTAGAATCGAAAAATTATCCATATAAAGCGTTGATCCATAAAGATTGATTGTATCACCTGATATCACTTCAACACCTAGATACGCAAAAATAGCAGCAGCACCCAATACAGTTTGCGGAAATTCAAAGATACTTTTTTTATCGGTTACTGTTGTCTCATTTTCAGTGAGTTCAGCTATTTTTGGTAACCTTGAAAAATAGACAAGTCCTATCAAAAGGACGAATATAACCGCCATAGAAATGTAGGGAACAATCAGGCGCTGTGAAAGTTCCGCAACTTCAGTTTCTGTTAAAACAAGGATCGCAAATTCTGATGCGTCCGTTACGTCGCTTAAGACAATCGCGGCAAATATTATAGGAACCACAATCCCGGCAACTTTATTTAAAAGCCCCATGATGGCAATGCGCGTCGCCGCACTTTCTTTTGGCCCAAGAAAAATGACGTAGGGATTAGCGGCCGTTTGCAAAATGGTTAGTCCCGTCCCAAGCACAAATAACGCCAGTAAAAAAAACACATAATTAATTGACGATGCTGCAGGTACGAAAAGCAACGCACCGACAACCATAATAGCCAGTCCGAGCATCATACCGTTTCTATAACCCGTTATTTTCAGGACACTGGCCATCGGTAGCGCCATAGTCGTGTAGGCGATATAAAAAGTGAAGGTTACAAACAACGCTTGGAAATCATCAAGATTACAAATTATTTTTAAAAATGGTATCAGCGAACCATTTAACCAGGTTACAAAACCGAAAATAAAAAAAAGCACACCAATAATAATCATTGGCATGATCATATTCTTGTCTCCTTGTGCTTTTACTTCTACATCCACTTACCGTTTCCCTTTTTTAAAACAATAGTATGGACGGACATTTTTTCAAAATTATTTTTTTATCCCCCTTTTTAAATAATTGAATCGTGGTATAAATTTTCGCTCACTTAATAAATCAGGAAAAATAAAAATATAAATCAGGAAAAATAAAAATGGATATTATTAGACACCACAAAGGTACACGTATGAGCCAGATCGTAGAGCATGACAATACTGTCTATCTTTCGGGGCAAGTTGGATATGGCGATACGGTAACCAAGCAAACAAAATCAATGCTTACCAGTGTTGATGAACTTCTTGCGGAAGTGGGCCTTGATAAATCCCGTATATTATCAGCAACAATCTGGCTCGCCAGTATGGATGATTTTGTAGAGATGAATGAAGTTTGGGATGAGTGGATCGATCCAGACAATCCTCCAACCCGCGCCTGCGGTGAAGCAAAACTGGCGACACCGGATTTTCTCGTTGAAGTGATCATCGTGGCCGCAAAGAAGTAACCGGACATGGCCGATTTTATTGATGACGCTATTGCTGAAGCTCAAGTGGCCATGACGGTCAATGCACTTGAAGACAATACTTACAAATGCGACTTGGCCAGCACTCATGGCTCTATGACGCGGACAATCACAATGGCCGAAGGCTACGGCCCTCCAAAGCTCGGCAATCTGATTTATTATTACGCCACAGAAATCCAGCTTTATGAAGACTGCAACGATATTCTTGAGTGGGCGTCGGATATGGGGTTAAACCCGGGTGACAGTGAAACGCTCAAAAGATACGATCAACTTGGCGAAGACCACCGTGAACTAAGAATGCTTCTGGGCGAAGAAAACTATTTAAATATGATCGCCGCTCTGGAAATCAGTCAGGCACTTGATGGTGCCGATCCAAGGTAATTACAAATATGGCAATACTAATCTTACTCAATCAAGCCGATCCCACATTATTGGAAACGCACTTAAAATCACATCCAGACTGTCCCGAAGTACGGATTTATCCCAATGTTGGAAATACAGAGGATATCGATTGTGTGATCGTTTGGAAACACGATGAAGGCGTGCTGAATGATTTTCCAAATTTAAAGCTTATTGCATCCTACGGTGCGGGCGTAGAAAACATACTCTCGGACCCTTCCCTACCCGAAGGGGTTCCCATCACCCGTTTCGTTGATGACACTCTTTCGGATCAGATGGCGGAATTTATCTTGGCAGGTATTCTCAATCACCGCCTTCGCCTAACTTATTACCGAGAACTCCAGGCAGCTACCAGCTGGCGCTGTAATGAATTTTTAAAAGGAAAAAACGTCACTATTTTGGGTATGGGTGAGCTCGGCACAGCCACCGCTAAGTTACTTCACTTAAATGGTTACCGCGTTTCTGGCTGGAGCAGATCATTGAAAGATGTCGAGGGTATTAAAAGCTACTTCGGTGATGACCAAATTAAGTCGTCTGTCGCTGAAGCGGATATAGTCGTCTGTCTTTTGCCACTTACCCCGGACACCAAGCATATTCTCAATATAAATCTTTTTTCGGTCATGAAAAAAGGGGCATATCTTATTAATGTCGGTCGTGGTGACCATCTTGCGGAAAGTGATTTGATGGATGCGCTGGCAAGTGAACATTTATCGGGCGCGCTGCTTGATGTATTTTCAATCGAACCACTACCCAAAGATCATCCATTCTGGCGCCACCCAAAAATTCATATGACACCGCATATTTCGAGCCCGACAGATAAGGCAAATGTGGCGCGTCAAATTCTTGAAAATTACACACGCTTAAAAAGTGGAGCTCGTTTGCAGCATCAGGTTGATCCAAAAAGATCGTACTAAGCGCGATAACTGTTGCGAAGCCAGCCCGATGGTGGTAATTAGCGGTCAAATTTAATTTAGCTCTTTTAAGTAGGTGAAACCATGAAGATACCAGGCAATACAATTCGCCCCGGTTATGTAGTTGAACATCAGGACACAATCTGGGTCGCTGTGAAAATCTCTCATACCCAACCTGGCAAAGGCGGTGCCTATCTTCAAGTGGAACTTAAAAACCTTCTTGATGGCCGCAAACTTAACGAACGTTTCCGCTCATCGGAAAAAGTAGAAAAAGTTCGCCTTGAGCAGAAAAATCAAACATTCTTGTTCGAAGCAGACGGTATGTACACCTTTATGGACGCCGAAACATACGAACAAATTGAAATATCAGCAGAATTTCTTGGTGACAAAGCCCAATTTCTTCAGGACGGTATGGAAGTGGTTGTGGAATTTTATGAAACAACCCCACTTGGTGTTGAACTACCGCAAACTGTTGAGCTTACAGTGGTTGAAACAGAGCCTGTTGTAAAAGGCCAAACGCAAAAGTCATCCAATAAACCTGCCCTTATGGACAATGGCATGCGTGTTATGGTCCCAACCTTTGTTCATCAAGGTGACCGTATTAAAGTAAATACCGAAGACGGTAGCTACAACGAGAGAGTAAAATAATGGCCCTCCAATCCGCCCTTATCAATGTGATGGAAAAAGCCGCAAAAAAAGCCGGCAATAAGCTCGCCCGCGATTTTGGTGAGATAGAGCACCTTCAGGTTTCCCGTAAAGGGCCCTCCGATTTTGTCTCAAAGGCCGATATTCGCGCCGAGCAAACAATCGTCGAAGAACTTAGAATCGCTAGGCCGTTATTCGGTTTCATCCTTGAAGAAGGTGCAGATGTCGCCCCTGAAGATGGTAGCAATAGCGTCTGGATCATTGATCCGCTTGATGGCACAACAAACTTTCTTCACGGCATTCCACATTTCGCCACATCAATCGCTTGTGAGCAAGGCGGTGAAATTATCGCTGCTGTGATATATAATCCAATCACCGACGATCTTTTTTGGGCCGAAAAAGGCCGTGGTGCCTATCTCAATAATCGTAGATTGAGAGTATCAAGTCGTAAGAACTTAACCGAATGCGTACTCGCAACTGGTATTCCATTCCATGCTCGCTCCCATCAGGACACCTTCGTCACCAATGTTGAGCACATAATGGGCGAAGTGGCCGGCGTGCGCCGCTTTGGCGCTGCTTCACTTGATCTTGCATGGGTTGCCGCCGGTCGCTACGATGGCTTCTGGGAAGAAGGTTTAAATTCCTGGGACATTGCTGCTGGTATTTTGCTCGTTCGCGAAGCCCGCGGTATGGTTAGTGAATTTGATGGCCGCGCCAAAATGCTTGATACCGGACAAATTCTTGCAACGAATGGGGCTATACACGGCTCCGTTACCCGGCTATTATCGAACGCACGTAAGGCCCACAAAGAAAAGCAGAAATAACAATGACACAATCGCCATTTGCAAATTTAGCCATCAGCTCCGCGCTTTGGTTAAGCTTGTTGCCTATGGCGGTTCAGGCACAGGAAATTGGCGGCCTGCCCGCTCAGTCCCCAAGCGAACAGGCGCAGATATTCCTGAATGCCGGAAGCCTTACATCGATTGAACCACTTTTTATCACGTTTCATCCTCAGCAAATCACGTTAGAGGAAGACAATCTCAAAAAACTAAAAAAATGGCTCCAAAAGATCAAAAAGTCCGATGTACCCATTCATGTCTACAGTTACGCTACTCCGCCGATCAGCCGTATGGATATGACCGAAAAATCTGCACATCATATGGCGATCCGCAAGGCCTTTAATCGGGCCCTCGACGCTAAAAATGCCCTTGAAAATGAAGGTGTTGCCGGCACTCAGATCGCCCTGCACGCAATTGGTCCTGCGGATGATAATCCTGGCGACCAGCTTCGCATTACAATAAGAAACAATTGATTACATTATTTTTTGCAAATTTGCCTTAATATTGCCAACTAATTCTTAGACTCTTGCGCCCGCGCCTGATAATATCCAAAAAATGTATGGGTATCAGGAAAAACTAATTAATAATAAGGGGCTATGCGCATTACTTATATCTGCGCATGAACTCAAGGAGCATGATATAAATGATGAGACCTCAGAAATATCTCAATAGGACCATCCTTTTTCTTATCGGCGTAATCATTGTCTGTGCCGTTCTATTTCCAAAAATGCAGGACGCATTTGCTACAAATCCAATGCTCAATGGCCTGATCGCAACTGTACTTCTGTTCGGCATTATTATTTCCATGCGCCAGACTTACATGTTGATTCCTGCTCTGAACTGGCTTGAAAGCTTTAAAAAAAATGAAAGCTCCGAAGTAACACCAGAAGCACCGGAACTTCTTGGCGCCATGGCGACAATGATGGAAGAACAAAAGGACAGAAAAATGGCCCTGTCCACCATGTCCATGCGTACACTGCTCGACGGCATCGCTGCTCGAATGGACGAAGGGCGAGAAATCACCCGTTACATCGTTGGCCTTCTTATTTTTCTCGGGCTACTCGGCACCTTTTGGGGCCTTCTGACCACCATCGGTTCAATCGGCGACACCATTGACAGCCTGCGGGTAGGAAGTGGCGATGTCGGCCTTATGTTTGAAGACCTTAAAGAAGGTCTCGCCGCACCGCTTTCCGGTATGGGCACAGCGTTCAGCTCCTCGCTTTTTGGTCTTGCTGGCTCTGTGGTTCTCGGTTTTATTGACCTTCAAACCGGTCAAGCACAGGGAAGATTTTTTAATCACCTTGAAGATTGGCTCAGCGGTATTACCAAGCTATCCAGCGCCGGCAGCAATGTTGCCCTTGAAGCGGGTGATGCATCGGTTCCTGCCTATGTCAGCGCACTTCTCGAACAGTCAGCAGACAGCCTTGATAGCCTGCATAAGGTCATATCCCGTAGTGAAGAAAATAAATCAGAAATTAACCACGCTATAACCAATTTATCCTCTCATTTGTCCGGCCTTGTCGACCATCAGGCGGAAATGCGTTCGGTGATGAAACAAATGGTCAGCGTGCTCGCTGCAAGTAAAGATGATAGCGCGGACACTAGTGCCACTCATCTGCGAAACATTGATATTCAGTTAAAGGCACTGACGGACGAAACCATCAAGGGTCAGGACAAATTTGCCTCAAGCCTGCATTCAGAAATTCGTCTTCTTGCCCGCACACTCGGTGCTATTGTTGACGGCACCGCCACGGTGCCAAAATCTGCTCCTGTTAGATCCGCAGAACCAGCAAAACCTGCCGCCGCGCCCGCACCAAAGCCAGCACCAAAAGCTCCACCAGGAGAAGACGGCAACTATAAAATGCCGGAAGTAAAACCCAAAGCCAATAAAAAACCAGCCCTGACCGCTAAAAGGGATGATTAATGGCGCTTCTTCGTACAGGCAGGCGTCCCGGCACAGCCAATAACAATACATGGCCGGGATTTGTTGATGCACTAAGCACATTGCTGCTGGTGATTATCTTTCTGCTTTCTATTTTTATGCTGGCACAATTTTTCCTTGGTCAGGCCTTGTCCGGCCGCGATGAAGCCCTTGATAAACTCAGAGTACAAGTACTTGAACTCAGCGACCTTCTTAGCCTTCAGCGTCAGGCCAATGATGACCTGAGATCAAACGTCATTCAGCTGTCCGCATCTCTACAGGTGGCTGATGGTGATCGAGAGCAGCTTCAGCGCCGCATTCTTGAGCTTGAAGCTGACATCGCCGATGCACAGGGAGCATCTGGCCGCATCTCCCGTTCAGCAGACGAACAACAACAAATGATTTCTGACCTTCGAAACCGTTACAACGTTGCTATGGACACTCTCAATAAAGAACGCTCCCTTTCCAAAACCGCCATGGATGAGGTGGCAGCGCTGAATATGCAGCTGGCTAGCCTTAGACAGCAACTTGCCGTACTCAATTCTGCGCTCGAAGCCTCCGAAGCCAATGACAAGGAACAGGAAGCCATCATCACCAACCTGAGTGAACGATTAAACACTGCCCTCGCCTCAAAAGTGGCAGAACTTAATCAGTTTCGAAGTGAATTTTTCGGCCGCCTCCGGCAAGCCCTTGGCGACCGTAAAGATATCCGCATTCAGGGCGATCGGTTTATATTCCAATCAGAAGTACTCTTTTCATCCGGATCCGCCACTCTTGGTGCAGGCGGACAACAGGAAATGGCGAAGCTCGCTGATACGCTTTCCACCATTATGGCGACGATCCCTGATGACGTGAACTGGATTCTGCGCATCGACGGTCACACGGATGTGCTACCAATCCGTACCGCCCAATTCCCGTCAAACTGGGACCTTTCAACGGCACGGGCACTGTCTGTGGTTAAATATCTGATCAGCCAAGGCATCCCCGCAGAGCGCATGGCCGCAACCGGTTTCGGCCAGTTCCACCCTCTTGACCCCAATGACAATCAAGACGCCTACAGACGCAATCGCCGCATCGAAATGCGCTTAGATCAAAAGTAATATCCTGATCCCGTTACGCCGTCGCAAGTAGCGACACGCCGCCAACGATAACCACGGACCAGATTAATCTTTGTTTTAAATGTCCTTCGCCGAGCAAGATACTGCCCAACAGTACAGATATCAACACGCTGGTTTCTCGCACAGGGGCGAGCAGTGTAACCGGTGTAAAGGTGATCGCGTAGAGAAATAGAATATAAGCCATTGGGCTTAGAAAACCGATCAAAATCACGCCCATGCGGTGATCTCGCCACAGAATTCTTACTTCTTCACGGCGCCTGAGGGCCACAGGGGCGAGAAACAGGCTTCTGAAGGTGTTTGAGGCATAATCAAGCAGGACAGGAGACACCATCACCACCGAGACCACATAAGCGTCCCAGGCCGTGTAGCTGCCGATACAAAAGCCAACCACGAGACCGTAGCCGATTGACGCCGTGACGTTATTCGCGCGCTTGCTAAACCCACCAGTGAGAAAAAAGATGCCTGTTATAATGATTATACTACCGGCGATGATTTGCGCATTGACCACCTCATGCAGGAAAAACACCGCCAGCGTCATAGAAATCACCGGCCCCGTTGATCGGGCCAATGGATAAACCAGTGATAGGTCCCCGTGACGATAGCCCCGTTGTAATAATGAGAAATAAACTGTGTGAATGACCGAGCTTACCAACACGCAGCCAAATTCAAACAGTCCAAAGCTCGGCATCTCCACCAAAAAAATATAAATCACCCACGGTAGATAAAATACATTGGAGAGAAATGATATCAACCAGATCAGCTCCACCCCACCGCCAATGCGCTTGACATAAAAGTTCCAAGTCGCATGACAGAATGCGGCGGTGAGAACAAGAAGCAGGGCAGTGATAGTCATAGGGTATTAATCGCCGTGAGAATTATTGATGCGTTTTCGATCAATAACAGCAATGTCGCTTTTTATCTACCCCATCTTGCCGTAAGACATGGGAAAGCTATCATCCTGAAGCCATTTTTCATCCAGAGGCGGGAAATCCGGGTTCATATCCGTCATTTCTTTCCAGTTTTCCTTACCCGACCAGCTTTTGATATCAATTCGGTAAGCACGGGTGCGTTTTAAATCTTCCTCAATGATTGAGCTAAAATCTTTACCCAATTCCATCTCCGAGAAATATTTTTTAATCAATCCATAAAACGCATGCTTCTGCTCTTCTTCAGTGGTGACTTCAACCACATCACCGAACGCCATGACCGATTTAAACTGTACAGAAAAATTAAGAGCCCGGTTGCTTGGCAGCAACCTTCCCATTTCCGAAGCGCAGAAAGCGATCTGGTTGTGGCGCTTGGTATTGGCATCCCGGCGGCCAATCATAGCACCGTGCATATATATGCAATGCTTGTCTTCATCATACCAAAATGTCATCGGATGGACGAACGGCTGATCATCCCAGCGCGTTCCAAAATATCCAAACGGTGCCCGCTTGATAAAATCCTTTATCCAGTCTTGCTCACGCACATGTTCACGGCGACGGGATTTGTTTTCTGGTCGGCTATCAAGGTCGTATCCACGTTTTTTTGCTTTTGGTCCATTTTTAACGTCTGCCATTATCTTCACTCACATAAATT
>CAXBLS010000036.1:0-26815 GCA_963976585.1 uncultured Kordiimonadaceae bacterium | reverse complement strand
CATAATTTCGAGCGATCATCAGCTCCTTCGCCTGATCGTATTTTTTTAGATGGGCCACAAGCTTGATATTTGCCAGATCCTGTTCAGAGCAGGATGTCAGAAATAACGCCACAAAGGTCACTGCGATTAATAATGTCCGTTTTTTATTCATATTTCGCATCCATTCATTCCAATCACAAAATATTCTTTGGCAAAAATTCTTCAAATCTCTTTAACGTCTCATCACCCAAGCTTTCAAACAATGGTGTCAGCTGATCTTCGACGGGTTGCCATTGACCAATGCCCTTTGTATAAATTGGTTGGCGCACTTGCTCACTGCTTGCAGTTTTGACCGCTCTTTTGTTTTCGTAAAAACGTAAACAGCTCTCTTCAAAAGGAACACCTATATGTTCAAGGATCGTTCTTGTCGTTCCTTCGGTGTCGCGCACCATATTTTCATATTGTACCGTGAGAACTTTATCGGGTAACACGTCGTTCCAATGATCCATGAACTTGAGGTAGCCATTATAATAGTTACCGATATTTCTCAAATTATAACTATATTCATGACCGCCGGCAAAATGCTGCTTGTAAGCGCTATATCCACAATCAAAAGGATGGCGACGAGCATCAATGATAATGGCTTGTGGCAATATTTTGTGAATGAGGCCAATACGTTCAAAATTTGGTGGAAGTTTATCGATAAAGTAGGGCTTGTTTTTTCTGTATACGGCCGTTTGATCAAGGTACATCTGCCCGAAAGCAGAAAGTTCAGATTCGTTGAAATTTTTGAGGCATTCTGGGTAATGCTGTTTGAATTTTTTACCACCAGCCAATTTAATTCTTCTCTCTAGCTTTGGAAGAGTTGGAAGCTCCATTGTTCCTTCTATTTGGCTGTGACTTGAAAGTATTTGTTCAATTAGCGTTGATCCCGCACGGGGCATTCCAACAATAAAAATTGGCGTTGGCCCCTTTGGTAAGGGTAAAGCCTGCTTTTCAAGCATCGAAGCGTCACTGATCGAAATGTAATTATCGCAATATTCTATATTTTCTTCTGGGTCAAAGTCCAGATCAGGACGCATATCATTTGCCTTTCTATACCATGAAAAGGCTTCATCTATAGAGCCGTCATATTCCAATGCCTTTGCCAGAGCAAAGGCCGCTTGACAACGTTGCGCAATATTTACATTCTCATCTGAAGTCATTTTTTCCATGGCTTCTTTATCTTCTGCTGTAAATTGATAGTTCTTAAGATCCGCCAGCCCCCACCATCCCGCCCCATTGTCAGGTGTATTTTTCAAGCAGCTTTTATAGGCCTCTTCACATTCTTTTCTTCTGCCTAGTATTTTTAAAGCATGCCCGCGAAGAAGGTCAACTTTTCCTAATTCTTCATCATTATCTTCTATGCAACTCGCAGCATTTTCAGCAGACTTCAGGGCACTTTCGTGGTCACCCAGGTGACCAAATATACGACTTTTAATCCAATAATTTAGATAAGATTTCTCGACTTCCAGGAGGATATCAGCCTCTTGCTTTGCTAAATCATAATCGCCCATTTCTTCATATGAAATAATCAATTCTTTACGAACTATTTGATTGGCAGGATGATAACTCAAACAATACCTTAAAATATCAGCACGCTCTTCATGTGCACCAACCTTACTTGCTATATGTGCCAGCATAAAAGCAGCCCTTGGATGACCCGGCTGCTTTTTTAACATGTCGCGTGCAATTTGTTCGCCTTTTGCAAAATCCCCGTCACGCATTGCTTTTTGCATGAGTCGATAATCATTATCTAGGGGATCACTTTTCTCTGCATTTTCGAGTGCTGCAGTGGCCTTGGAATATTGTTTATTCTCAAAATAAAGTTTTCCGAGCAACGCCCAAGCAGGATAAAAATTTTGATTTAGCTGCGCTACTTTCTCAAACGATTTGATTGCCTGTATACTGTCTCCCACATTCTCGGATACGAAGGCCAAATCCGCGTGAGCAGCATATGAATTTGGGTATATGGCGACGGCATGTTTTAGCGTCTCAATTGCCTTATCTTTATCCCCGGACCTTAAAAGCGCACCACCATAAATAGACAGCGCTATTTCGTCATCAGGGTTTACCCTGAAAAAAGCTTCAAGCTCTGAAAATGCCTTCTTATAATTCTTATTTTGGACAAGTTCGGTCACAGATTTGTAAAAGGCATTCTTTTGATTACTCATAAAATCTTTCCATTTTATTATCTCATAACCCGAGGGCCTATTGACCATATTCAAGAGTTAATTTTTCAGCAATTTTTCTGTCACTTTAAGCCGTTCTGTTGCGGTTAAGCAAGAAACAATTATACGTTGATCGATTTAAGTTCCTTACCTGTCATTTTACAGAAAATTAGGCATTTATATTGAATCACTGGCCTTTTTTGCAATGATTCATTTTATTGAGTATGTGTAACCTAATTTTTTCTATCAATATTTTCAAAAAAAAACCCAATAATTAATTTAATTTTCCCTAAGGTACCAAATATTATGCGGCATAACGCCCAATAACTACTAATTTCTGTTAAATATCCTTTATAATCATGAATTTGGAATGTTATATTATACGGTATCTAAATTGACCCCGTATTCTTTTGTTGGTAAAAACATAGCCTAATACACTGGTTAGAAGAGAATTTGGCTAATTGGTGTAAAATTTCGTTATTTCGATGAGCAATAACTAGAGGCTCGTCGAAGTAGATTAAAGTAAGAACAGGGGCAGTATATTCTGCGAAAAGCGAATGCTGAGGGAAAAACACTCCACTATATCGTACGCTTTTTTATGGTCTATCTGCCTATTATAATATTTCTATGGAGGAAATAAAATGAAACTCAATTGTTTGAGCAGATCGCTCAAAACATCCTTGATGTATGGGGTTGCGTTTTCCGGTCTTTCGGTTACCAACGCCTTGGCACAAGATGCTGAACAAGCTGACGATGCTGATACAGATGTAATTTACGTTACAGCGCGTAAGAAACAGGAGCTTCTCGTCGAAGTTCCAATGAATATTGCTGTTATTGGTGCGGAAGAAATTAGTCACCGTAACCTGATTGACAAAGCAGATGCATACAGAACGTTTGCTGGTGCTGCTGCCCCACGTGGACAGCTTATTCTTCGTGGTCTTTCCGGTAGTAATGATAGTACACCTGATACGACAGCAACATTTACTGACGGTATCGATTTTGACTTCGGCAATCTGTACGATGTTGAACGCATTGAAGTTCTTCGCGGTCCACAAGGAACGCTTTGGGGATCAAACGCGATCGGTGGTACTGTTCAAGTGATTACCAACAAACCAAACCTTGATGAATTCCAAGCGAGCGCATCGATTAACTTTGAATCAGAGAAAAACCGTCCTGGCGTCGCAACGCGTGCGTCTGGTATGGTAAACGTGCCATTGTTTAATAACAAAATGGGTTTACGTATCACTGGCTCTTCTGGCCATGAAACAGGCAAGGTTTACAATGCCTATACTAATAATTCAGGCGCGTATAATGATCATTTTGTTCGCACACAGTTGATGTTTGAACCTTCTGAAAACTCTCGAATTAACCTTTCATGGATTAATTTAAGCGAAAGAGACAGCACCCGTACTTGGTCAGATCGATCAACACCGGAATATATGTATAATGCCGTCTTAACAGCGAACGATGCTGCAACATACGGCTATGATGTGGCTCTTGATTTCCAAGATTGTCCTGCTGGTTCCAGCCGCGTCGCATGTTATAATGCTGCCTATGGTACACAGCTCAACGGTCATAATCCGGAATTCGCCGATTGGGAATTGATGGATCCATATACTAACGATAAGACTAACCTTTTCGCCATTAACTATGAACATGACGACATTATTGAAGGGGTTGATTTTACATACGCCGGATCATATAGAAAGTTCCAAAACCGCGGACGTCAAGCTTCGTGGACGCGCTATGATGCAAACGATATGTTCCGTACTTGGATCATTGACGAGGAAGATAGCACGCGTTGGACCCATGAAATGAGACTTCAATCAAGCAATATTGACAGTCCATTCGATTGGACCGTTGGTGCATTCTATGACAGAGACGAAATTTCGCCAACAACGGACGGCCAATGGCAATATCACGCTGGCGATCAAAAAAGCCGCGCGATCTCTGCGTATCTTTGGGGTGACTACTGGGGTCTGGCTGATCCGTCAGCCCTTGGCCAAAGTCTTTACGGCGACGATACCAAAAACTATAACTATACCGTTCGTAGATGGGTCGAAAAAGAACTCGCCCTATTTGGTGAAGCCAGCTACACAGCCGAGATTGGCAACGGTGGCCGCATAGAATTTTTGGGTGGTCTTCGTTATTATGATCTTAAAGATGATCTTCATGATGAAACATCCGGTATCTGGGTTGATCCTACTAATCTTACGACCTTGAGCACGATCACGAAAGATGGTGAAAATGGCTTCCGTAAGAAAGCCAGCATAAACTGGATGCCTTCCGATGAATTTTCGGTCTTCGCACTTTATTCTGAAGGATATCGTCGCGGTGGCAACAACGGACCGACTCCTCCGCAGGATTGTTCTGCTGGTGACACGGCATCCTATGTTGACCGGTACGATTCGGATCAAATCAAAAACTATGAAGTTGGTTTTAAAGGATTTGCCTTTGACCGTAAAACTCGTTTTTCTGCGGCAGTTTATCAAATTGACTGGACTGGTGTACAGGCAAGCGTTTATATGCCTTCATGCGGTTTCAGCTACACTGCGAACGCTGGTAAAGCACGGTCAAAAGGTATCGAATTTGAAAGTACCTCAAGCCTTTCTGATTCATTGAAACTTGTTTTGAATGGATCATATACATCATCCAAAATTTTGAATGATGTGGCTTCTATTGACGCGCTGGCCGGCGATGACATGACCATGGTACCAAAGTATAACTATTATATTGCTTTGGATCAGGCAGTGTCTATCGGTGAACAAGAAGGTTACGTCCGTGTGGACGCCTCTGGTTACGGTGAGAGTAAATCTCATTTCCGTGCCAAGGAAACCGATATTTCACCAGCTTACACAACGTTTAACCTCGCGATGGGTCTAAACATCAGTGATAGTGCAACTGTTAGTCTGCATGTTAAAAACCTGTTTAACAAAGAAGTCATTCTTTATAAGAGACAGCGTTATGGCAGTGACTGGTCACTTGGACCACGGCATTATTACTATGGTGCAGAGCGTACATTCAGCCTACGTCTGGATATGAAATACTAATCTGACGAAGTAAATAAATTTGAAATAAAAAAGGCGGATCATTTGATCCGCCTTTTCTTTTGCCTAAATAATATTTTTTATTCTTCTTCCATTGCGAACAGTTCTGTATTGCCGCCCGTCGCAACCGTGTTGATGGTCAGTGTCTTTTCGGTGGCGAAGCGGTAAAGATAGCGTGGGCCGCCTGCCTTAGGACCGGTTCCGGAAAGTCCTTGCCCGCCGAAAGGCTGAACACCGACAACGGCACCAACGATGTTGCGGTTAACGTAGGTGTTACCCACATCAAGGTTTCTGAATATATAATCTGCACTTTCTTCAATGCGGCTATGAACACCCAATGTTAAGCCAAAGCCTGTATTTTGAATTTGCGCCATTATGTCATCAAGCTTGGATGCCTTGTAGCGGATCACATGAAGGATCGGGCCGAACACTTCCTTCTTAAGCTCATCAAGTGATGAAATTTCGTATAGTCGTGGACCAAAGAATGTTCCCGCCTCATACTCGGCTGGTGTATCAAGAGCGTGAAGAAGTGTCGCTTCGCTATCCATGCGCGCGGCATGCGTCACAAGAAGCTTGCGAGCATCCTGATCAATAACGGGACCGACGTCAGTTGAAAGATCGGCCGGATTTCCCATACTAAGACAGTCCATCGCCCCCTTAAGCATGGGGATGATAGTATCTGCGACGTCGTTCTGAATATAAAGAACCCTGAGAGCAGAACAGCGTTGACCGGCCGACTGAAACGCCGACGATATAGCATCGTCAACCACTTGTTCGGGAAGCGCAGTACTATCCACGATCATTACGTTCTGTCCGCCTGTTTCAGCTATCAGCGGCACAATGGCCCCTTCCCGGCTTGCGAGGCTGCGGTTTATTATTTTTGCGGTTTCGGTTGATCCGGTAAAGGCAACACCGCTAATCCGTTCGTCTGCGACAAGTTTCGCACCAACCGTAGCACCATCACCAGTCATAAGATGGAGAACATCAACTGGTACACCCGCCTGATGAAGTATTTTAACGGCTTCCGCTGCGACAATCGGTGTTTGTTCGGCGGGCTTAGCGATAACCGCGTTACCGGCCGCGAGTGCAGCACTCACCTGCCCCATAAAAATGGCAAGCGGAAAATTCCACGGACTGATGCATAGAAAAGTACCGCGTCCCTGCAAATAGAGCTCGTTGCGTTCCCCCGTTGGGCCAGGCAGCAAGCGGCCTTCTGCAAAGTTTTCTCTGGCCTGTCCGGCGTAATAGCGCAGAAAATCCACAGCTTCGCGCACTTCCGAAAGTCCGTCCGCAAGCGTCCGTCCGGCTTCTTCAGCGATCAGACCCATGAGCGTAAGACACTTAGCTTCAAGTGCGTCTGCCGCGACATTAAGTATCTCTGCTCGCTTTTCCCCACCTACGTTATTCCAGCTTTTTTGAGAACGGGATGCCGCGCCCAATGCTTTTTCGATATCAGCGTCTGTGGCGACCGCAACCTGACCAATCGCCTTCCCAGTGGTTGGGCTAATAACATCCTCAACATTTTCAGACGTCACCTCACCCGATATGATCGGGCCAGCTATCCAAGTTTGTTCCTGAACGAGGCTTTTATCAAGCTTCTCTATTTCAAGTGGATCGGTGAGTTCAAATCCAGCAGCATTTTTGCGTGGGTATAATTCCCTGTGTGAATAGCTCAAAATGTCCGCCGGCAGTGGGATCATGCTATGTCGTTTTGGTGATTTTTCCTCCACCAGTTTAATAGTGTCCTGCATAAGTTCGTCAACAGAAACGTCTTCATCCATGAAACGGTTGACGAAAGAACTGTTGGCACCGTTTTCAAGAAGACGGCGCACCAGATAAGGAAGTAAATCTTTATGAGCACCAACAGGGGCGTAAACTCGAATATTAAAGTCACTTTCCGCATTCTGTTTGACCACGTCATAAAGCAAATGGCCCATACCATGAAGGCGCTGAAATTCAAATTCATCCGCAGCAACGTTCCATTTTCGGACCAACTCGAGAATGAGCGCCACCGAATAGGCGTTGTGAGTGGCAAACTGCGGATAAAATACATCCCGTGCCATCATCAGCCGTTCGGCACAAACCTGATAGGACAGATCAGTGGACGGCTTTCTTGTGTAAACCGGATAATCAGACAATCCCATTTCCTGAGCATGCTTGATCTCACTATCCCAGTAGGCTCCTTTAACAAGGCGAACCATGAATTTTCGGCCCAGTTCACGCCCCAGTTTTGTGAGCCAGTCAAGCACGTATGGTGCGCGCTTTTGATAAGCCTGAACCACGATGCCGAGGCCGTCCCAGTCCTGCAATTCGCTTGACCGAGCTAGGCTTTCAAAAATATCCAGTGAAATATCAAGCCTATCGGCTTCCTCAGCATCAATGGTAAAGCCAAGGCCTTTTTCTTTAGCTAGTTTCGCAAGTTCAGTAATCCTTGGAACCATAACCGACATAACCAGGCCGTGATGTGACATTTCATAACGCGGGTGAAGCGCAGAAAATTTGACCGATATGCCATTGGCCTCGTACGGATTATCGTGTTTTTCCTGAGCGCCTATTTCCATGATCGCCGCTTTATAGGCTTCAAAATAACGATCGGCATCGGCGAGCGTTCTCGCCCCTTCACCCAACATATCAAATGAAAAACGAGTGCCTTGCTTATTTTCCTTTACGCCCCGTTCTATCGCTTCATCAATTGTTCGGCCTAAAACATATTGTCCGCCCATGATACGCATTGCCTGCATAATCGCTGTTCGAACCACCGGTTCACCAGCCTTTTTAATAAAGCTTTTAAACCAGTTATCGGTGTTTCCTTTAACATCAGCACCAAGGTCAACAAATTCCCCCGTCAGCATCAAGCCCCAGGTCGACGCATTGACAAATGTGCTCTGTGAATGGCCTTTATGCTCAGACCACCGACCAGCGGCGATTTTTTCGGAAATCAATTTATCAGCGGTCGCCCCGTCCGGAACCCGCAGTAAACTTTCCGCAAGACACATGAGGGCGACACCTTCTTTATTGGAAAGATCAAATTCCTGAAGGAAATAATCCATCGTGCCCTGGCTACCACTTAGGTCGCGAGATAGATCAACATATGTTCTCGCAGCGTCCACAAGCCGGTTGCGCTCGCCATTTGTAAGTTCCGTTGCATGAAGCAGATTATCGACGCATTTTTCCTCGTCAGCATGGATCATCTGACGCAGGTTATTTCTGATCTCGCTTAAATTTAATGTCTCAATGGACTTGTGATCGTTTAAAGAATACATGTGAAACACCTCTTGTTTAATTACGGTTAATCACAGGAATATATCTTCAATTGTAGCAGAATGTCCTACTTTTTTTAATTTTCTGCCGATATATTATCTACAATAACATCAGTTAAACAGTGTTTTATGCTGTTAACATTCAACGACGTTAACAGCAAGTCCGCCCTTGGAGGTTTCTTTATACTTCGCCTGCATATCTTTGCCAGTTTCGCGCATGGTATCGATGACCTTATCCAACGACACATGGTGTAGTCCGTCCCCGCGCAGGGCGAGGCGCGATGCGTCAATGGCTTTCACTGCTCCCATGGCATTTCTTTCAATGCAAGGTATCTGCACTAGGCCGCCGATGGGATCACAGGTCAGGCCCAAATTATGTTCCATGCCGATCTCGGCCGCATTTTCCACTTGCAAAACCGTGCCGCCCTTTACGGCAGTCAGGCCAGCCGCTGCCATAGAACAGGCAACACCAACTTCACCCTGACAACCGACTTCAGCACCTGAAATTGATGCATTCTTTTTATAGAGTGAGCCAATCGCCGTCGCGGTTAATAGAAAATCATACACTTTTTGTTTGTTGTCATCACGATTATAAAAACGGTCATAATATCTCAGCACCGAAGGAATAATGCCCGCAGCGCCATTTGTTGGTGCGGTGACGACCCGCCCGCCCGCAGCATTTTCTTCATTAACCGCCAGCGCCCAGAGATTAATCCAGTCGAGTATCACGGATGGGTCGCCCAGCTGTTTTTCCTGCGCCTCTTGCAGTGACGAAAGGATTTGTGCTGCACGCCTGGTAACATTAAGTGATCCGGGCAATTTACCGCTAGTCGCGCATCCACGGTCAATGGAAAATTGCATTGCATCATAGACTTTTTCAAGGCCGGCTTTGATTTCGACCTCAGACATCAGCGCTTTTTCGTTTGCCCACATCAAGTCCGCTATGGAAAAGTTATTCACGGCACACAACTCTAGCAGCTGCGCACCAGTATCAAATGGATAAGGTACTGGAATTTCTTCTGGGGGTGGCGTATTGCGACCAATATCCGCCTCACTCAGAACCGCACCGCCACCGATTGAATAATAATTCTCACTGGCGAGTTTCTCACCGTCACTGTTAAAGACCGTAAAGCAAAGTCCATTACTATGGTGAGGAAGAAGTTTTTCCATATGAAACGGCATATGATCACGGGCAGAAAAGACCACTTCTTTTTTGCCCAAAAGATTAATTACGCCGGATGATTTAATAACTTCGCAGCGCTCATCGATAATGGAAGGATCAATTGTCGCAGGCTCATACCCCTCAAGCCCAAGCAGGAGAGCCTTATCAGTGGCATGCCCGTGACCGGTAAGCGCCAATGAACCGTAAACATCGACCTTAACGGATGCAACCTTGTTGATGTTTACAAGACTTTCGAGAAATGTTTTGGCCGCAACCATAGGGCCAACCGTATGCGAACTCGAGGGTCCGATACCGATCTTGAAAAGGTTGAAAACGCTGTAATACATGTCCCCACCCTTAATCATCATTTTAGGGAGTTATTTATAGAAAAGATATAAAACGCAGTCTATGCGCTTTGAGCATTCTTATCAAGTGACTTGATATGCTCTAATACCCTTAACCATTTATTCGCTTCACATATCTCAATCGCTTGACTGCGACCCATACGGCGGATCAATTTTTTAGCAAGCTCTTCAATAGTTTGTTCGCTCATGGTCTAACCTGTTCCTTGGTACTTACTTACATCAACTACTATTTAATCTACACATTAAATACGGCAATTTGATGTCGGAAAACCCACCATCTACGCCTCTAAAAGCTTAAAGTCAACCAAAGATTCCAGTTATTTTTCAAAGGCCTTCAGACACTAAAAATAACGTTATATTTAAAACTGTTCTTTTGCAAGCTTATAGCATAATATACTGCATATATTCGATTCTATGCTTCAATAAGCTAGATAAATACATATAAAAAGAGATAACCTCCATGAGTAAGCCAAAAGATCAATTGCCGGGTTCAGGAACAATTCGCAAACTGGACAAGATCGATCGCAATATATTAAAGCTTCTTCAGGATGATGGCCGCATTTCAAATGTGAAATTGGCGGAAACCATACACCTAAGCCCCACACCGTGCCTTGAACGTGTAAAAAGACTCGAAAAGGAGGGCTTCATCAAGAATTACGTCGCCATCCTTGATCCAAAGATGTTGGATGCGGCACTTGTTTCTTTTATTGAAGTCTCACTTGACCGAACAACCACGCGTGCGCTCGATCATTTTCGTGATGTGGTGTTGGGTATGGATGAAGTTCAGGAATGTCATATGGTTGCAGGTGGTTTTGATTACCTGATAAAGGTGAGAACAAGGGATATGGACCATTACCGACGCTTTCTTGGTGAACAACTCTCCGTCATCGAAGACATAAGCAGTACCCACACCTATGTGGTCATGGAAGAAATCAAGGCCAGTAGCGCCGTTAAGGTAAACGATCAATAATGGCAAAAATCACTTTTATATCTCCGGAGAGTAGAGAATTTGTTGTTGAGGCCGAAGCCGGACAGACTTTGATGCAAATTGCCGTCAGCAATAATGTTGAAGGCATCGATGCAGACTGTGAAGGTCAGTGCGCCTGTGCCACTTGTCATATTATCATTCCCAAGGAATACCGTGCCCATACCGGAGCGGCCGATGAAGATGAAAGCGCCTTGCTGGATTTTCTTGATAACCGCAGAGCCGGTAGCCGCCTCAGTTGTCAAATATTAATGACGAAGGATCTTGACGGTATGATCGTCAAGATCCCCGAGATAGACTGAATCATCTTATTCGGCAGCACCCACTTCTTTAGCAACCTCATCATCATGAGATTTGAGGAACGAAAGCTTTTCGGAAATTGTATCCTTAATATCATAGAGACATGGTACCAGTATCAATGTGATAAATGTCGCAAACAACACACCAAAGGTTAATGAAACCACCATCGGTATGATAAAGATCGCCTGATAGCTGGTTTCAAGCATGATCGGAGTGAGCCCAATAAAGGTTGTGATAGATGTCAGGATAATAGCGCGAAAACGCATACGTCCGCCTTCCGCGATCGCCTCAGTGAACTTCATACCTTCTTTTTTCAGTCCCTTAATACAATCAACCAACACAAGGTTATCATTGATAACAACGCCAGAAGCTGCAAATAGACCGAGGAAGGAATAAAGACTTACTGGCATATCGACAATCAAGTGACCAATGAGCGCGCCTACGAAACCAAACGGTACCGCCGTCAAAATAATAAGTGGCTCAATATATGATCGCAGGCCAATGGCAAGCAGCGAATATATAGCTAGAAGCACCAAGGACAAATAGAAAGTAATTTCACCGAAGAATATGCCTTGCTCTTCCACCTGACCATCCGGGATCACCGCAAAACCGCCAATTTCATTTTTAAGGTCAATGAAAATACCGTTTTCTAAATACTGGAAAGCTTCGTATGGGGACACGATATTCTTATTCATCCGTGCCTGAACTTTAATAATATTCTGCCCATTGATACGTTCTGGAGAATTTAACACCGGCGCAAATTCCATTTCCGCCACCATATTAAATGGTATTTCACCTCCTTCTGGGGTTCTAATATACATCTCCCGTAGAGCATTTAAGTTTTGGCGTGCTTCAAGGGGATAACGTACATGAATATCAATAGTTTCACCGTCACGTGGGATACGCTGTACAATGCGACCATAAAAACCAAGACGCACTTGATCGCTAAGTGTACCAAGCGTCAATCCATAATGTTCCGCTTCAGGTTTAAGGGATAGCCTTAGTTCCTGCCCTTGACGGTCACGATTATCATATATCTGTGTTAGACCCTGAATATCCCGCATCTCAAGCTTCACCCGTTCAACGGCTGCTTCTAGGTCACTATCATTGCTTGCCGAGACATAGAAACTAAGATCACCACCACGGCGGCCAGTATTTCTTGAATTACGAAGCGTCACTTCAGTCGCTTCCGGCACTTCACCGACCCGTTCCTGCCATTCATTCATAATTGTTTCTGCGTCAAGAACCGCCATGGCTTCAGACGACATTTCAAGCGTCATAAAGATACGATTACCGAAGGCAAAACTGCTATAGTTTGGGAAAAGAACATTACGTTGTAATCCTGTTTTTTCTTCATATTCATCTTCAATCCCGCCGGGACCACTAATGGCATCAATCATCCTGTCGTGGATCTTCTCATGGGTGCCTTCCGCAGCTGTTTCCGATAGCTCGATAGAATAGCGAAGCATGTTGCTTGGAATTTCCGGGTTGAAGGATGACCGGATAAACCCAAGCACATAAGCTGTTGAAAATAGGATTAGAACAGCGAAAAAGATGCTCGCCGTTAGATATTTTGCTCGCAGACATTTTTCAACAAACGGCTTATATTTATATCTAGCAAAATCAATCAACCATTGTGCAATTTTGCTCTGGAAAGCTAGAAACTTTTGATACCAAGCGTAAGGAAGCTCAAAATGCTTTGTACCCGACAAATGGCACGGCAGAATGAGCAAACATTCCACAAGCGAGAATATCAGTGCGCCGGATACCACAACCGCAATGTCCCGTGCTTGCTGCCCCGTTTCGGATTGAAAGAGCAGTAGTGGCACAACAGCCAGAATGGTTGTAAATACGGAAAGAATAATTGGCAATGACAAGCTTTGCGCACCGTAGATGGCACCTTTTAGCCCCTTAAATCGCGTTCGCTGGGTCGCATGGATACCTTCCCCAACCACAATGGCATCATCCACCACAATCCCGAGCACGAGCAAGAAACCAAACAGCGATATCTGATTTATAGAGAAATCAAACAGCTTCATAACCATAAATGCACCACTAAAGGCGATGACAATACCAAAGGTCACCCAAAGTGCGAGATCAAGCCGTAGGAACATCACCAGCAGGAAAAACACCAGCACGAGGCCCGTAAGACTGTTAGAGATCAACATTTCAAGGCGTTGATAAAATTCGACACTGTCATCACGCCATGTGGTGACGGTAATCCCTTGTGGAAATGTAGGTGCGGCAACTTCGAGGTAATTTTTTACAGCAGTTGTTAACTTAAGAACGTCCTGTCCAGGACTGAGCAACGTTTCCATGGTGATGGATGGCTTACCTTTTGAGCGGAAAATAAATGACCGCTCGCTTACACCGTCTTTAATCGTCGCAATATCACCAAGTTTAATGCGGGTGCCATTCGGTTGCTGAAGAAGAGTAATATCAGCAAATTCTTCTTCGTAGTAAGCGCGGCCTTCCGCCCTGATTTGCAAGGAACCAAAACCGTTTCTGATGGATCCAACGGAAATATCAACGGAGCTATCGCTTATCGCGTTGGCCACACTAGCCATTGAAAGACCCAAGCGACGCAGATCAAATTCCGACACTTCGATACTTATTGTTGTTGGCGGCATACCACGAATATCGATCAGCGTTACATCGGGAAGTGCAAGCAAATCTGCTTTGACGCGCCTCGCCACTTCCGCAAGTGTTTTTTGGTCAGTATCGCCAGATACAATCACATCAATAATATCATCATTCTGGATATTCTGACGGACACGAGGTGGTTCAATATCGCGAGGGAACGCACGAATGCCGTCGATACGCGACTGCACTTCATCCATGGCGATCTGAATATTGGCACCATGCTCAAGCTGTAATGTCACACGTGAACTTCCACGCGATGAGCGTGATGACATTTTCCTAATATTAGGCACACCTTTTAGGGTTTCTTCGATCGGGATGGTTATATTTTCTTCAACCTCCGCAGGGCCCGCACCGAGATAGCTGACACTTACTATAATTTCATCGGAGGTCACAACTGGAAATACCTCTGTTCGAAGAAGCGGTAAACTAACCACACCACCAACAATGATCAAAACCATCAACAAATTTGCGGCGACGTGATTGTCTGCGAACCAAGCGATTAAATTTCTCATTGAGTTCCTCCCTGCGTTGCATTTCCAGCTTGTTGTTGCCCTCGCCGTCCGCCACCCGCTGGTCTTGCCGCAGGTCTTTCTTCAGCCGCAGTCGCCGTTGCAGCGCCGCCTGACGGTGCAGCGCCGCCACCACTTGGGCGGGTACCTGCCCCTCCAGGCCTTCCGCCGCCGCGAACCGGGACACCGTCAAGGTTAGCAATAGCCGATTTCATTCCCGGAACGTATGAAAATGGCGGTGTTATGGTAATGGTTTCTCCGACTTCGATCCCTGACGTAATCGTCACAATATTCTTGTCTCGGTGCAATACCTCAACCGGTTTGGTGAGCAATTGTTCATCTTTATAGATGTAGATATTATTATCATCACGCATGGCTTTGACAGGAACCCTAAAGACTTCACCAATTTTTGGTCCTTGAACTTCAAGATCAACAAATACACCTGGGAGTAGCGGCGGCGTTTCCCGCTCGCCCTTTATATTCATCGGATCCATCACTGTGCCAATGGCATAATAAACGCGGCTCTTGCGGTCAATGTTACTTTCAATTCGCAGTATTTTAGCATCCCAGGAGATGTTATCTCCGCGCGTTAAATCGCGCACCTTTACATTTAGCACGTCTTCTTCCGGTAAAATCCCAACGCGCTTTACGCTTAATAAATCCATCTGCTTTTGACTAAGAGGCATACGAATTTCGGCTTCTTCGGTGCCAAACACAGCGGCCAGATCCTGATTGTTACTCACAATCTGGCCAAGATCCACTTGCTTTTCACCGATCATAAGCGGAAAGGGTGCTTTTACTTCTGTACGTTCCAATTTTATTTTTTGAGTGTCATAATTGGCCTGTGCTCCTTTAAGGCCTGCTTCTGCTTCCCGGAGTTGCGGGATACGAAGAACCAATTCCGTTGCTTCACCTTCACCGTATTTTTCCCAGTCTTGGCGGGCAAGATCGGCTTGTTCGCGTTCAACGCTTAATGTTTGTTCAGCGCGGGCGACATTCACTTCCGCTTGCACCAGCGCGAGTTCATAATCGCTCGGGTCAATACGCATAATTACTTCGTTTGTATCAAAAAAACCCCCCGTCAAAAATTTTGGTGATATATAGACCACCTGCCCCGAAACTTGTGATTTCAAGTTAATGTTATAGCGGCTTTCAACAACCGCTTGAGTGCTAACGGTCGGGAAGAAATCTTCACGTTTCGCAGTAATAACCTCTAGATGCTCAACTCGATCTTCAAGCTTTTCAACCGGTGCTGTCGGGCGAAAAATATACATACCCGTAAAACCAATGGCTGTGACAACGGCAATACCGGCAATGATGGCTAGCTGTGATTTGTTCTTTTTCATTATAAACTTTCCTCATTACGACTTACCTGATTTGCGACAGCCATTTGATTTATATAATTTTCGATGCTACCGCCACCAAGCGCCAAATGAAGATCGGCGCGATTTAGAAGTCGTCTGTGTTTTACCCGAAGCAAACTTTGCTGCGATGAAATTCTGCTACGTTGCACATTGATCAACGACAATATATCTGTCAGTCCCTTTCCGTATTGCTCAAGCGCTTTGTCTTCACTGGCGAGAGCTCTTTCCACGGCGATACTCAGATGCTGCTCCTGCTCGGCTAATGTGACTTCAGCGGTTAACGCGTTCTCAGCTTCCTGATAAGCATTGAGGACTGTTCTTAAATAATTCGCCAATGTGCTATCAAGATTAACTTCACTTATGGTCACTTGCTGACGTCGCCGACCCCCATCAAGCACTGGCTGAACAAGATTGCCAACCACACTCCAGACCAGACGGTCAATATCAACAATATCGGCGAGTTCATTGCCGCTCGCCGTCGTACTGCCGGATACACTCAAAGACGGATAAAGAGCTTTCTTGGCGACATTCAGATCATAATTTGCCTCCAGTACGCGGTTTTTAGCTGCAACAATATCGGGCCTTGCCGCCAGCATATCGGTTGGAATGCCCATGGAAATTGCACCGGCAAGATCTGGTAGTGACATGCCCTTTTGAACATCACCGGTCGGATAGGATCCAATCAAAACTTCAAGGGAGCGCATGCGTTCGGTCACCGTTTGACGTTGGTTGGCGATATTCGATCTTGCAGTTGCCACATTGGTATCAAGCTGAAGTACGTCAAGTACGTCCACAAGTCCTCTGGCGTAACGACTGTTCACCAAATCCTGGGCTTGGGCCAGTTTTTCGAGGTTAAGTTCAAGCAGATCATATTCCATGACCGATTCCGTCACATCGAACCAACGCTGGGCTGTTCTGGTGGCCAGCGACATTCTCGCAAATTCGAGATCCTTTTTAACCGCCAGAACATTTTGCTGCGCGGCCGCATTATCACTTGCAAGTCGGCCCCAGATATCCGCCTCCCAAGCCAGACTGCCGCGAAGAGAAAAGCTTTGATTGTCAGATGTCCCGCTTTCAAAATCACCGTTTCTCGAGGCGCTGGCTGAAATGTTTCCTGAAACACTTCTTGTGCCACTGGCAATCTGTTGCTGGGCCATGGCTGTTCTAAGTCGGTTTGCGGAAACTCTGAGGTCAGGATTATTTTTGAGTGCAAGCATCACGATCTTTGGAAGATCCTTAAAGTCATCTCCATCAAGCCACCTGAGTTCTGAACGCACGCTTTCCAAATCGGGGGTTTTCCACTGCGCGGGCACAGCAACCATATTCAGTTGATCATCAACATTAAGCTGAGGCGCACAACCCGCCACCATCAGGCAGACTGTGGCAAGAGCGCAAAATAGCCCGGTTTTTGGTCCATATAGAGTGTTGCGGGCCATGGTTGCTCCATTTTTATAATAATAACTTTGTTATCTTTTTATACGTAGCGGATATACAAACCCTGCATTTTTATTATTTTAAGATCAAAGCGTTATTATATTAAAAACGAAGAGATAAGCAACTCAAGCCACCATCAAGCTTACGATATTGTGAAACATCCACTTCACGAACTTTATAACCGGCATTCTTGATTAGCTCTGATGTGCTTGGATATCCTTTTGGCACAAGTACAGTTCCATTAATCCAGACGCTGTTTGCTGAATAGCTATCTGAAGGATCAATTTCCATAATATTGTATTTTTGGAATTCCGGTTTGGTCAGAAACTCGCCACATGCCAGCAGGTTGTTTTCTTCAAGATAGCCAAGGCCGGTTTTAAGATGAAGCACCTCTGACATAGTGACCACAGAGCCTGTCATGCCGTATTTCTCGAGTATGGCGATCATCTGGTCAGCACCTTCCTGATTGGTACGTTTAGAAAGGCCAATGTAATAATGATCGCCGACCATCATTATATCACCTGCCTCTACAAAGCCCGGTGATTTAATTTCTTCAACATTATCGTAAAAGCTGCTCACCGCGTCTGCAATATGCGTCACTTCACCACGGCGACTTTCAGCGCCGGGATTGGTTAAAATTGCGCAGTACGGTGTCATCAATGCCGGATCTTCTACAAAGCAACTGTCCGGGAACTCCTCAACCGCTGGCAGAACTGTTACTTCTAGCCCGCATTCCTTTAGAGCGTCGATATAATCATCGTGCTGTGCACAGGCATTCTCATAGTCCGGTTTACCTAGGTCTGCCTCTGTAATGCCACTAACCATTGACTTGCTTGGTTTTCTAACGATCGCATATTTAAACATTATTTTTTGGTCCTTTAGGCAATTATTGATAAATCACCCATGCTCCAACAATCGCAAATGTTGAGAATAGGGCGGCTAATATTGAATTAAACAAGATAAGGGGGTTAATCTCTGCACCATTTAACTTGTCACGAAATTGCAATCTTATGCTGGCAAGCGTCGCACCGAGGTAAGCCAGCAAAATGGAAAATGTGGAGATTAAAATCATAATTTCAAAAGCTTTCAACATACCTTTGCTGGAATTGATTGCAATAACCATTGATGTAAGGGAACTTGAAAAAAGAAGTGCGGTAACAGGTGTTCCATCGTTATTTGCTTTTTTCAGGAAAGCAGGAAAGACTTTATCATATGCCCCTGCCATTAAAACTGTACCAGTGAGCAGAATATTAGAGTTTAATGCACCCGCAATAGCAATCAATGCGCCAATACCAACGATTGTTGAACCCACACCACCAAATATGATCGATGCCGCGTCAGCAAACGGTGACGTAGAATTTTGCAAAGCACCGATGGGAATCATTGACATTACCCCCGCCGTCGCCAAAATATATATCGTAGCGGCCGTTATAGTTCCCCAAATGAGGGCGCGAGGAATGGTTTTCTTCGGATTTTCAACATTTTCCGATGGTACGGTCGCAGCTTCAATGCCAATAAAAGAAAACATAACTAGGATCGTTATACCGGACACCATAACCGGAAAACTTTCATTATTCGGATTTTCCAATGGCACTTCTGTCAAATCACCAAACATCAATCCCGCGGCACCGATCACAAATAGCGGGATTAATTTTAGAATTACAGTCACCATTTGTACGATACTTACATCTTCTACACCCTTTAAATTGACGTATGTAAACAGCCAAACAACTGCAATGGCCACTGAAGCAGAAAGCCATGTATAGTCGGCTATTATAGGAAAGAAAATCGCAGAATAACCAGAAAATGCCGTCGCGATGGCGGCAATAGAAACCCAGAGGGATATCCAGTATCCCCACGCGACAAACATCGCCGGGTAATGACCGAACGCTTCATCAACATATGCATGCGGGCCACCGAGGCGGGGATTTCGACCAGCCAAATGGCAAAAGGCAAATGCAATACTGATGGTTCCGCATGCGGCGACAGCCCAGCCAAATAAGCTGTTATTGCCATAAGGCGCCAGAATAGCTGGTAATGTAAATACCCCGGAGCCGATAATGGTTCCGACAACCAGCGCCCAAGTGCGCCAAAAACCGAACGATCTTTTCATAAATAATATCCAAAATATTTTGCATTATCACCCCGCATTGGTCATTATTATATCTTTCTCTTAGCGAAAGTAATCATTAAATTGTTGGGGAAATTACCACGTTAAAAGCAGTATGTGCTGCTTTTTTTAGTCTTTTGCCGATATTAAATCTAATAATACTAACGAATTGCAGTTTTATATGCTTTATAATTATCATCCTCCCTTAGATCCTTATCTTGATATCATTTATTGTGACGATGACATTTTGATCCTTAATAAACCGTCTGGGCTGCTCAGCGTCCCCGGAAAGGGCGAACACCTTGCGGATTGTTTGGAAAGTCGGGCAAAGCAGAGTTTTCCAAGTGCTCTTACCGTGCACCGACTTGACATGGACACCTCGGGACTGATGGTCATGGGTCTCAATAAATTCGCCCACCGCCATCTTAGTCTCCAGTTTCAAAATAGAAATGTCGATAAAACATATGTTGCACGGGTTTACGGCATTTTCGATAAAGAGGACGGCATGGTCGATTTACCTCTGATTTGCGACTGGCCCAACCGTCCAAAGCAAATGGTTGATTTTGAAAATGGCAAACCATCACAAACTAAATGGCGAGTTATCAAGCGAAATGAGAATGAAACACTCGTCCAGCTAACACCGCTGACCGGCAGGTCACACCAGCTGCGTGTTCATATGAACGAGCTTGGTCATCCTATCCTTGGTGATCGCTTTTATGCACATGACGAGGCACTTACCATGAGTGACCGGCTTTGTCTTCATTCAACGGCCATTACCGTTATGCAGCCAATTGAAAAAATAAAACTAACTTTTGAGGCGTCAGCGCCTTTTTAAAGCTCCAGATCACCGCCCTCTGGAATATCAAAATGAGCCATCACCATATCGGGTTTCACTTCGTCCAGCGTTGGCGGTATCCATTTTGGGTTATGGTCTTTGTCAATCAGAACGGCTCGAACACCTTCATAAAAATCACTGTCATAAGATGAGATGGCACAAACAATCCTATATTCCATTTTCATGCAGTCATCGAAGTCAAGCTTAGTACCGCGGTTTAGCTGCTCTGTTATTACCTTTAGGCTTATGGGGGACATTTTCTGCAGAACCGCCAGTGTTTCATTGGCCCATTTGTGATCAATGATACTAAGATGATCAAAAATATCCTCAACTGTATTTTCACCAAAGGACGCATCTATTAGATCGCGAAACTCGTCGAGCGGTGCCGTTCCCGGATCTTCGGCAAAGCGACCAACAATAGCGTCTACGTCAGCGGCCGATGAAATTTCCTCCTGAGAAAGCGCCCTGACAAATTCTTCCAGCTTTTCTGAGCTCATATAAGCGGTTCCGATTCCGGCATATAATATATCCGCACCCCTGAGCCGCGCACCTGTCAGACCAAGATACAAACCGAGCGCCCCGGGCAGGCGCGGCAGAAAGTAACTTCCCCCAACATCAGGTATCAAACCTATCGCTGATTCTGGCATGGCAAACATAGTTTTTTCCGTAATGATCCTGTGTGAGCCATGAATAGAGACGCCAACACCGCCGCCCATGACGATACCATCAAGAAGGGCAACAAACGGTTTTGGGAAATGAAATATCCGAGCATTCATTTTATACTCAGTTGCAAAGAAATATTTCGCGGCGAGATTATTCTCATGCCCCTGCTCAACGATGGTCCTCACATCACCACCGGCACAAAACGCCTTATCGCCTGCTGCTTTAATAATAACCGCCTTTATGGTAGTATCTTTTTCCCAGGCGGCGAGCTGCTTATCAATAGCCGCGCACATTTCAGTTGAAAGGGCATTGAGTACTCCGGGGCGGTTCAGCGTGATTAATCCCAAACCGGAATTCTCTTCGAAAAGAACATCTTTTGTCATTAGGGCAGGCTCTTCTTTCAGTATTAAAGGGTTGTGATCGATTCGGTAGCTCGAATAAGCCATTCTTTTTCTTTGCCATCTAGCAGCGGGACTATTTTTTCACGGACTTTGGCATGATAAATATTGAGCCAGGTAATTTCCGAAGCCGACATCATATGAGCATTTACAAGCCGAGTATCGATCGGCGCAAGCGTAATGGTCTCGAAAGTGAGCATGGGGCGCTCTTCACCTTCATATTCGCTATTTTGAACAATAACCAGATTTTCAATTCTAATACCATATTGGCCTGCCTTATAATATCCCGGTTCATTGGATATAATCATGCCTGGCTTTAACGCCACATTGTAACCAAGCGGGGATATGGATTGCGGCCCTTCGTGAACACCCAGATAACTACCAACGCCATGTCCGGTACCGTGATCATAATCAAGTCCCACATCCCACAGTGACTTTCGGGCCAACGTATCTATATGAGCACCAGTTCGCCCTACGGGGAAGCGCACCTGAGCCAAAGCAATATGCCCTTTTAAAACCCGAGTAAAATTGTCGCGCTGTTCCTCGGTCGGGGCACCTATGGCCACAGTTCTTGTAATGTCAGTTGTACCATCAAGATATTGTCCTCCGGAATCAACCAAATAAATCATACCTTTTTCAAGTTTACGTGATGTTTTCTCAGTGACCCGATAATGAACAATTGCACCATTTGGTCCCGCCCCACTTATGGTATCAAAGCTATTTCCATGAAACAGCGACACCTCTTTTCTAAAATCGTAAAGCTCATTAACCGCGTCAAGCTCATCAATTTTTCCGCTTGGGCCGTGTTCATCTAGCCAACATAAAAAGCGGCAAACCGCCACAGCATCCCGGATATGGGCTTTTCTCGCGCCGTCAAGTTCAACATCATTTTTACAGGCTTTATCAAGCTGACAGGGATCATCCGCTTCAACTATTTGCGCCCCTGCGTTTTCTAACCCCTCGAAGACAGCGGCGTGTGCTCGTTTGGGGTCAACCATCACAGTAAGCCCCTTCTCGCCAAGCATCTTCAAAGCAGGCTCAAAATCTTCCTTAGCACAATGACTGACAGACGAGCCCAGATGTTTCTCAACTTCAGAATTCATCTTATCAGGATCCATAAACAAATCAGCTTTTCCGGATGCATAAAGAACCGCAAAGCTGAGTACCAGCGGCGTACAATCAACATCGGTACCGCGAATGTTTAAAAGCCAGGCTATGCTGTCCAGAGACGTGATCACCAGTGCGTCGGCTTTTTTTTCTTTAATTTCGGCAGCAACTCTTTTTCTTTTGTGGGACGATTTCTCGCCGGAATATCTATCTTTGTGAACTCTCGCCTTATCCTTGGAAGGGCCCGGTCGATCTGACCAGATCTCATCGATTGGATTGCTGTCCAGAGCTTTTAAACTAATGTTTTTCTCGGATAATTTCTTGGCTGCCGTCTTTAGCCAGGCTTTACTGTGGAGCCACGGGTCATAACCGACAACCCCGCCCTGCTCTAAATTTTCTATTAACCAGTCTTCGATGGGATCCTCATGGAGCTTGTGGCGAGAATAGAGTGCGGCGTCAACCTGCGTTTTCGCCTGAAGTGTGTAACGGCCATCGACAAAAATAGTCGCTTTGTCCAATGTAACCACCGCAAATCCGGCCGAGCCATCAAATCCCGTTATCCACGCCAAACGTTCTGCATAAGACGGTGTATATTCGCTTTGGTGTTCATCAGTATGCGGCACCAGAAAGCCGGATATTTTTTGCTCTCTTAATTTCTGCCTCAACGACTTTAATCTCTTGTCCATCCAAACCTCTGTTTATTGTGGGCAACTATATTTACAGGATCATCGAATATTGCAACCAAATAATAGGCATTTTTTATTATAGAGCAATGATTAGCCCGGCAGTTCATGCCCCCGCTAAATATCTGCATTATTATATTCAATGAAATCAGTGCGTTATCACTGGCACGTTACTTGCATTTGTTCCAAAATATAGGAGCGTATTATGAATTCAGAATCAATTGACATCACACAGCACAGGCTTAACAATGCGTCAAAGAAAACAAATTTATTTGTTGAAATGAAAGACCTCGGGATTGATCCCATCCCACTGCTTGAGATAGCAGCTCATGATCTTCTTAACCAATATGGCAATGATGCTGTTACTTTTTCCATGCAAATAGAGAGAGACTTTGAGGATGACGGCGATTTTCAATCCGCTGAGATTTGGCAAAAAATCTCTCATTATCTGCAAAATTTAAACGGTCCAGGTGAACTTATCGCCCACTGAAGATTGTTACGAAATCTTCTTGGCTACAAAGCCACTGAACAGTCCCACAGACAAAGCCACAAAAACCGCCATTATGCCATAATATGGTGGGTACTCGTGGGCAAAATTATAAATAACTCTTTCAATCCCCCGTTTGTCGACCAGAAGGTCCGTACTATGATTGATGATAATATTTCCATCGCGTACAAGATAAACATCGGCTTTATAGTCGCCGACTGGCGTGTTTGATGGAAATTCCAAATTAGCCCGGAACAGAATTTCATCCTTGACAGTGACGTTGCCACTGCCTTCTTTGTATAATCCCCTGGCCTTCATATTACGGATTAGAGCTTCTTTAAACTCACCAATTTCCTCGTCATTTTCATTGACGATTTTAAGATTTTCCAGTCCGAGCCCCAATTCAATCTGATCTGCTTTTGACAAAAAATCATTGAGTGGCCTAGTAGAACCGACTACATAATAACCGGGAACACCACGAACCATTTGATTCTCATTGTTGATCCATATGCCGGCTACTCTTTGTTTTTTTCTGATCATCAAATTCGTCGGATCGCTTTGAACGACAACAATGATATCGTAGTCGAGCCCCTGTACCGCAATTTCATCAGACTGGACACTTTCCATAGCATGACGTTCGAGAGCGCCAAATAAAAGAAGCTCACTTCCTGAAAATTGCGAAGTGATTTCGATTACATGCTGGGATAAATCTGTCACCAGCGTTTCAGCGCGTGCCGGCAGCGTCGAGGCGCAGATAAAAAGTCCAAGTGATATAAGTATGTTTCGGAGTTTCATAATCAGTGACCCTCCACGCCAATAGCAGAGATCGTAAATAGCTCCGCTGGCTCCACGACCAGATCAAAAGCCATTTTTGCGCAAACCAAAAGCACCATCCCCGCAAGCAGAATACGAAGTTGTTCGCCCTTAAGTTTCGCGCCAACGACCGCACCGATCTGCGCGCCAATAACCGCGGCAGTGAGAAGGATCACCGCAAGCACCACATCCACGGTCTGCGTATTGATAGAGTGAAGATAGGTTGCTGCCGCTGTCACAAAAGTAATTTGAAACAGTGACGTACCGATCACTACGTTGGTTGGCATGTGCAAAAGATAAATCATCGCCGGCACCATGATAAAACCGCCACCAACACCCATTATAGCGGCGAGTACACCGACCAAGCCCCCGATGGCAATTGGCATGATGACACTTATGTACATTTTCGATTTTCTAAAACGCATTTTAAAAGGCAACGCATCAATCCAGGTGCGCTGACGCCGTACCGACTTGCTTACTTCGCCGCGGCGGGCCTTAAGGATGCTGCGGACACTTTCCACAAACATCAGACCGCCGATACTTCCCAGAAAAACCACATAGGCCATGGAAATCATCAGATCCACCTGACCAATCTCACGCAGATATGTAAAAATCATCGCGCCGAAATACGTGCCTACAATACCACCGCCAATGAGTACCGACCCCATTTTAAAGTCGACCCCACCGCGCCTCCAGTGTGCAACTGCACCAGAAACAGATGCCGCCGTAATCTGGTTAGCTTCAGTCGCCACAGCAATGGCAGGTGGAACACCCGCAAAAATAAGTAATGGCGTCATCAAAAATCCGCCACCGACACCAAACATTCCAGACAAAAAACCCACACCACCACCCATGGCTAAAAGAACAAAAATGTTCATTGAGAGTTCGGCTATGGGCAGGTATATCTGCATACGAATTACTGTATAGGTTGGTGTTAAAAAAATATTTGCCTAAATTTTTCTACAAAGATTTGGCAAATGCTGCTGTTAAGAATCAATCTTTGGCCTTATATAGACCCAAAAAGAGCTTCCTGCAAGTGAACATTATATTCATGAAATGGTCACATATCACAAGCATATTGCAGGTTGTAGCAAAGATTGATTAATATATCTTTACAAGCAAATAAATTTGAACCAAATTTACTATAGAGACAGGTTAATGTCCTGTGTTACTATTGATAAATTTAGATAAATATTTAATTGTATTGATGGATACCCTGGCCAAACAATAACAAGATCATCATAAGGATTCCCCATGCCCTCATATAACGCTCCCGTAAAAGATTATAAATTTTTGATGCATGACGTTTTCGATCTGCAACAATATAACCACATGTCGAGCTTCGAGGAGGCAACTCCAGACCTGATTGACGCTATCCTCGAGGAAGCGGCCAAGCTCACGGAAAATGTCTTCCAGCCGATAAATCAAAGTGGCGGTGAAGAAGGGTGTCTTTTGCAAAATGGCGTTGTGTCCACACCTAAAGGGTTCAAGGAAGCCTATGATCAGTTTGTTGAGGGAGGATGGCAGAGCTTGACGGGTGATCCTGAATATGGCGGACAGGGACTACCGATGTCGCTTGGAATTGCGCTCAATGAAATGATGGTCTCCTCCAACTGGGGGCTTGCTATGTATCCGGGCCTGACCAAAGGGGCGGCTGAAACCATTCAAACCTGGGGCACTGACGAACAAAAAAACACATACCTTCCCAAAATGACGTCTGGAGAATGGTCAGGGACTATGAACTTAACCGAACCACACTGCGGTACCGATCTTGGCCTGCTTCGCACCAAGGCAGATCCCAATGACGATGGCTCGTACAGTATTTCAGGGACTAAAATATTTATCTCTGCTGGAGATCATGATCTCACTGAAAATATTATCCATCTGGTTCTTGCCCGTATCACTGGTGCGCCCGAAGGCACCGATGGCATCAGTCTTTTTGTCGTGCCAAAAATAAACTTGAATGATGACGGATCGCTTGGTGACCGCAATGGGGTATCCTGTGGCTCGCTCGAAGAAAAAATGGGTATCCACTCAAACGCAACCTGCCTGCTCAACTATGACAGTGCCAAAGGCTATCTTCTAGGTCCGGAAA
The DNA here is from genome assembly GCA_963976585.1 of uncultured Kordiimonadaceae bacterium. Lineage (GTDB taxonomy): Bacteria > Pseudomonadota > Alphaproteobacteria > Sphingomonadales > Emcibacteraceae > Pseudemcibacter. The sequence continues at coordinate 366 of CAXBLS010000036.1, read as the reverse complement.
ATAAGGGAATGCGCGCCATGTTCACCATGATGAACGAAGCGCGTGTTGGTGTTGCGGTTCAGGGCCTTGCTATTGCCGAAGTTGCGCAGCAAAATGCGGCAGATTACGCGCGGGACAGACTTCAGGGCAGGTCCCTTACTGGAGCGAAAAACCCGGACGGCCCTGCTGACCCGATCATTGTCCATCCTGATGTCAGGCGCATGTTAATGACCAACCGTGCCTTCACGGAAGGGGCACGCGCCATGATCATGTGGGCCGCCCTACAGATTGACCTTTCGATAAATGAACCCGACGAAGAAAAGAAAGAAGATGCAAAAGATCTTCTGGCGCTGATGACTCCGGTTCTCATATCATATTTAACCGATC
>CAXBLS010000035.1:0-27301 GCA_963976585.1 uncultured Kordiimonadaceae bacterium | reverse complement strand
TGGTAACACAATACACCCTAAGCACCAAGCATTATTGTTACCGATCGGTAACATAGAGATTTGAACGATAATGCCTCAAAATTAAATCCATAAATCCAATAAAATTAAACGTCTGCTTTCGACCCAAAGCGGACAGTCACGGCGCGTCATTTTGACCAATTAAATCAATTAATGTAGGCTCTATCTATCTCAGGAGATAATTACATGAAATCTAATTGGAAACAGCTAATCACGGCATTTCTTGCCAATGCAATAATAACACTGGTTGGTGTGATGTTATTTTTTGATCCTATCTCAAAAAAGGATACAATAAGTGGACCATTAGCACCGCCACTGGTTGGGTTTATTATTTATGTTGCACTGTCAATCTGGCTATTTGATTGGGCTGCCCGACAGCTAGGTAACGCATATAAAGCGGGATTTCTTATAGGTGCATCTCAATTTATATTGGTTAACGTCGACTTTGTATTTAGGGGGGAGCGAGGAATAATGACCGCAGCAGCAAGCACTGTACTCTTGGTCGTTACTTGGCTTGGGGTGGCCTTTGTTTATTCTTATTTCAACCGCAATAAATAATTCGTGAATGACTGCTTCTGGCCGAAAACAGACATTCAACAATCTCCTTTTTTGACCTGACTATTGGTTTAATGTAAGCTTCTGTCGTCTAAGAGAAAAATGGTTGGCTTATTAGAAATAAGTTGGCGATATTTATAGAATGAAAAATTTGGTGGGAACTTATGATGGATAATCGTAGAGGATTTCTTAAAGGGGCAGCTTTGGGTGTTTTGGCTTTTTTGGGTATGGATCAAGTAAAAGCAAATACTAGTCAAATAGATATTGACTTTGATCATATTGATCAACACAGCGATGAGCAGGTGTTTGCAGGCGTAAGAAAGTCCCTATTACTTCCTGACAATATGGCTTATTTTAACACAGGCACGTTAGGCCCATCCCCCGGTTTTCTAATCGATCATGTATGCGCGACGATGCGCGAACTTGAAGCAAATCCGGCCCTTGGCAACACAGGGCCAATAGGCAGCAAAATGGATCAGACACGGATCAATATGGCGAAATTCATTGGTGCTAATGTTGACGAAATTATCCTGACCAGAAATACTACAGAAGGCATAAATACTGTTTGTGGTGGCCTTGAATGGATAGCGGGCGATGAAATATTAACGACAAACCAGGAGCATGGCAGCGCGGAAAATGGACTGGATTATCTGGTATTGACAAAAGGCGCAGTTATTAAAAAATTCGAAATGCCCATGCCAGCAAGAAATAAGCAGCAAATTATTGACCTAGTCAGAAAAAATATCACCCCCAAAACAAAACTTTTGATGTTAAGCCATGTTGTTACGTATGCCGATCAAGGAGATTGGCCAGATTGCCCGTGATGAAGGTATCTTCTTCATCGTGGACGGCGCACAGGCTCCTGGGATGCTCAATGTAGATGTTCACGATCTTGGCTGTGATGTTTATGCCTTTAGCGGTCATAAGTGGTTACTCGCACCAAAGGAAACAGGTATTCTCTATATTCGTAAAGCAGTTCAAAAAAGGATCGTTAGTCCCTTTTATCTCGCAGGGAACACGGCTTATACAAAATCATCGGGAACGCGAAACTTTGCTATTATCATTGGTTTTGGTGAAATTATAAACTGGCTCGACAAAATTGGTAAAGAGCGCATTGAAAAAAGGTGTTTGGCGTTGGCGCAATATTGCCGCGAACAATTAAAAGATATCAAAGGAACCACATTACTTTCATCAGAAGATCCTGACTTGGCGTCTGCCATCGTTACCATTAGTTTGGATACAGTCCCCAATAAACAGGTTTATGACAAAATGTGGGATCAGGGCATTATCCCCAAGGCCATAGAATATAATGCCCTGCGCATTTCAAATCATATGTTTACTACCAACGAAGATGTAGATCGATTGGTAAAAATCTTAAATGAAGAAGTGGCCTAGAATTGCGTGGGTCCAGGCTGTTAATTATGAAATCCATTGCTATCATAATAAAAGCAAAGACACTTGTAATTTGTTTAATAGTTCATATATACAACTTATAGATAATTTAAATCTTAAGATAAGCAATAGAGCGCCGATTTGATTAATAGCTTGCGGGCGCTAGAAAAATATAGCTAAATCAATGGAATGAGCCGTCTCGCTTTACGCAAGGCGGTTTTTTTATGCGTTGGATTATTTCAAGAATTAGATGTTTAATTGAGTGTCTGCTTTCGGCCAAAAGCAGACGTTCAGAAACAAGTAAATATATTCAAATATTCCAATAGTACGTTATACGATTTTGCACCTTCTTTAACAGTCCTTAAAATGATTGGTGAGTTTTTCGGTCCATTCCTTTTCGCCTCCGTCGCTGACGCTGAGAAGTTTCAAACGAAAGTCCGAATAGCCCGGATGGTTTGGTGCAGGCAATATAGCATCTACAATATGCCCATCTTTTTCATCGAGCCATAAAGTTCCCATATAGGAAACAGGTATTGAACCATCCGGAGCAGAACCATCGAGTGCTGTTCCCGAGAGATTGAATTTAAGTGTGCTAATTTCAAGATGAACTTCGCGCGCCTCATATACCGCCTCTATATTTCCCATCCAAGTCAGTGGATCATCAACTGATGGATCAGCCCATAATAAGGACATCCCAAACGTAAATCCATTTTCAGCAAACTTAAGATGCGGCGTCGCTACGGTTAGGCTGGCAAAATCAAAATCATAAAGGTGCCAGGGTGCAACAGGTATCGGCGCAAAATCCTTTATCTCCATATCAGGGAGTTGGACAACCATATCCAGTTTTTTCCCGATGGGATCAAATGTCATAAATGCAAATTCCTCCCGCTGCGCATTAGGTAACAATGCACCACCTGTAATGCGTGAAGCAGACATTGTCGTCCAGTTCATATCCGCGGATACAAGAGCAGCATTTTGGCAAAGACCGTTTTCTTTATAAACTTCGAGTAATTTTGAACTCTTATGATAAACACTCACACGTTCGGTTTTGGTGCCATCCGTGTTTGAGCGCTCATAATTATAAATGCGACCAACTTGCGCCCGTTCTTCATCATAACTCCAGACTTCCTCCAAATTGTTCGTCAAAGCGGCTAGTGCCGCTACCGTAAACACGAGAAATATATTACGGCCAATATTGCGCATTTTGATCGCCTGAATGAATTTTGACATTACTTTTTCCTAAATTGTAAATTGTGGTTAATCCTTATTCCGCAAATATCATGCCAATTTTAAAAGTGTTGTTTATCAATAAGTTAAATTAAGAGTGTTCGAAAGTGAACACTCAAAGAATAGCAAATAGTGTTAAAACGTCCGATTCCGAACACGATAAGTTTTCATGAGTTATTGCGGGAGGGTTTTCAAATTAAATTCCACATTTGAATATGTAAAATTTAGGTATTGGCAGATTGTTTGAGTGGCAGTTGCGGACAGTGTTAAACGGGTGATTTATCGTCTTAGTAAGGATTTGTTTTCCTCAAGCGCCGCAATCACGGCGTCGATATCCTGATCATTGTTATAAAAATGTGCTGAGATGCGGATGTTGCCGCCTCTGCAGGAGGCTATAATATTTCGCTCAGCGAGTTTAGCGACCAGTGCATGTTCATCTGTCGAAGCGATAGCAAGCATCGCACCATGCTTATCTGGATCAAGTGGCGATGCCAGTGTGCCGCCGATTTTCTGCACGCCTTCTTTGAGACGTTCATTAAGCGCAGCCACATAGGTGCGGATATTTTCCACCCCCACTTCAAGGATCATTTTAAGACCCGCTTCAACGGCATATAGATTGGGAACCGACGGTGTCCCCTGTTCAAATCGCCTTGCGTTGCTCGCCGGAATATTATCATGGATGAGCATGGCATGGATATCTTCCTGGGCGAACCAACCGGTTTGTGTCGGATTTGATTTTGAAATCAGATCCTCACGCACATAAAGAAAACCAACACCCGCCGTCGATAGCAAATATTTAAGAGAGCCGCCAACAATAAAATCAACGTCCCACTCAGCCACGTCAATGGGCACGGCACCAACACCTTGGTAAGCATCAACAAGGATGAGCGCACCTTTTTTACGCGCGATATCCCGGATCGCCGGAACATCGGCAAGGGCACCATTTCGGTAGCAAACAAGCGGTATCGCCACGAGCAATGTTGTCTCGTCAACCAACCGATCAAGATCCTCAAGATCAATCATCCCGTCTTTTTCCTTAACGTGAACCACATCTGCGCCATGTTTTTTGAGGGCATGCCAGGCTTGCGCCTCGGTCGGAAAGGCCAGATCGGTTGTTATGATCTTTTTACGTGGTCCGGAAAAATCAAGACTGCTGGATATGGCGCTCAAGGAAGCGGACGCCGAAGTCGTCACCGCAATTTCGTCCACTTTTGCCGAAAGCAGTTCAGCAAATAACGCGCGCACCCGTTCCAGTCGGTCACACCAGTTGATCCAGTCAGCCCCGACCTCGTGACGGTCTTTCAGATATTCTAGAAATGCCGCTTCTACCTCCACCGAAAGCGCAGCGTAGGAACAGCTGTTTATGTAAACAGTGTTTTTAAAAATCGGGAAATGCTCCCGGTACGCGGTCATGGATTTCATTTTTGGTCCTAATAATTGATCGCTGGACTTCCGGACGGGTAGAAAACACCCATCAACAACATACCCCCATCGTCTGTACATTCCAGCGAATGTCCCTGACGGTGCGGAAGGAAGAGCACATCTCCGGTATTTACCTCGGCCCACTTGGTACCCGTCCACATGCGACCAAATCCTGTGAGAATGACAATTGCCTCTTCATAAAGGTGGCGATGCATGGCGGCGCGGGATTTTGGGATTTGCCCAATAAACTGGGTTACTTCGTTCGAACCGACTTTTTTATCGACCAGTTCCTGATAAAAACGATTGGCCATGATATTTGCAGTTGCCAAATCAAAGGCCACATAACGTTCAGGATAGTCAGCTTGAAATTCGTTGCTATTTTGATCAGACACGCTTAGTTCTGTGAGCATTGGACAGGCCGTAGCGTAAACGGTCATGTCATTATCGGTCATTATCCTAAAAGCTTCACCGGGCCGGACGTATATTCCTGCTTCTTTTGCCACATCGAATTCATTTCCGGCTATATCAATTTTACCTGCGCCGGAAACGAAATAAAGAACCGTGTCCACTCCTTTATATTCCAGCCATGGTGTTGTTCCAGCCGATACGCAAAGGCGGTGTAGGCTTAATTTTGTTGCGCCGTCCTCCATGGAAATCACCGGCTGATATCTTAAATTCCCCGCCACCCGGTCATCATCTTCTGAAGGCGTAAGCACATAGGCGCCACCATCAATAAGTGCTTTGCCATTTTCCGGCGGGATGACGACGGATTCCTTCATGCTTTCCACCTCTTCGGGTGTCGCTTCCGCGTAGACATCCTCAAGATTATTGTGGGCACCATCACAGAACGGGCCCGCCTTTGTTGCTTTACACGCACAAAGTAGCACATCTTCTGTTTTATCTGCTGTGAAGACCATCGGTCTCATATCCGTGCCCTTGTGGGACCCATCGCAAAAGGGCTGGTCTTTACTATGTTTACAAGTACACCAAGCATATTTCTTGCCCTGTTCAAGGCTAACAAGTACAGGTTTATTCTCAACCACATGGTTCAATTTTTTTTCTGGCATTTCTTTACCTATTTTTAGTTGGCCTTTACTTCATGTAATCTTGCATAATTTCTTTGACATGATCGGGAAGTGGGTGACTTTTCATGACTGCGCCTTTTCCCTTTATATAAGCAAGGGTGACAATGGCGTTAAGAATTTCGTTCTCTCCCACCTTGGCATCTATATCAACGGTGAAGGATGAACGGCCAATTTTTGTAACATTGAGGTACCAATCAACATAATCTTCAAGCTCCGCCGGACGTTTAAATGTCACGTTGAGATTGACCGTAGGAACCCCGTAATCTGTTTCGACAATCATTTCCTTGTAACTAAATTTTATCGCATCCGCGAAGAAGTCCTCAACGATATCATTAATCATTTCCACGAGCCGTGGATAATATGTAATCCCAGCAGCGTCGGTTTGTCCGAAGCGTATTTTACGTGTCACCTTAAATGTGGCCATCTACCCATGTCCCGCTATTAGCTATATGTTTATTTATGGCGGCTGGGCTTTGATTTTTGTTGCCATTCAAGCTGCTGCAGCCGTGCCTTCTCTTTTAAGCTATAGGCTTGAGCTTTACCAGTAAGATATTGTTTTTCCCAGTCACCCTCTTCAAGGGCTGCGCCGTACCACGAAGCGGCTTCACGGGTAAAATAAGGGTTCCATAAATGTGGCCTGCCAATAGCCACCAGATCGGCTCGTCTGGTGTGGATAATAGTATTCACTTGTGCTGGCTCGGTGATATTGCCCACAGCCATGGTCGCCACGCGTGGGACATTTCGAATTGCTTCCGCAAAACCAAGCTGGAACATACGACCATAAACCGGTTTTTGATCCGGCACCGTTTGTCCGGCGGAAACATCAACAAGATCAACGCCCGCATCGCGAAAGGCATTGGCGATGTAAAATGTATCATCCTCGGTAATGCCGCCCTCTTTCCAATCACTGGCGGAAATCCTTACCGACATGGGTTTTGCGTCCGGCCATTCTTCACGCATGGCAGCAAACACCTCGAGCGGGAAGCGGGTTCTATTTTCAATAGAGCCACCATATTCATCGGCTCGAATATTGGTCAAAGGTGACAAAAACGAAGCAATCAGATAACCATGGGCCGCGTGCATTTCGATCATATCAAATCCGGCCTGATCGGCGCGGATGGTGGCTTGACGGAAATCGGCAATGATTTTATCCATTTCTGCACGGTCTAGCTCTTTGGGGGTCTGGGAAATCCCATCAAAATAAGGCAGTGCAGAGGCAGATTTAATAGGCCAGTTTTTGTCTGGATTTTCAATGGGATAATCCATTTTCTCCCAACCAAGCTGGCTTGAACCTTTGCGACCCGCATGACCCAGCTGCATACATATTTTTGTCTCGGTACTTGAGTGGACAAAATCGACGATCCGTTTCCAGCCCGCTTCATGTTCGTCGGTCCAAAGACCGGGACAGCCAAGGGTTATACGCGCTTCCGGTGACGGACAGGTCATTTCAACATACATCAGCGCCATACCGCCTTTGGCAGCCCCACCGTAATGAACCAAATGCCAGTCGGTTAAATTACCGTCTTCGTCAGCAGAATATTGCGCCATCGGTGACATCACCACCCGGTTTCGAAGTTCCATTTCACCAAGCTTGAACTTTGTAAACATGGGGGTCGGGCGGCTGTCCCTATAATCATATCCGCTTTCACGGTAGTAGCGTTCGTACCAGGCCGTATCAAGTTTTTCGGCAAATTCAGGATCGCGCAATATCAAATTATCATATGTGACTGATTTTGACCGACACATGACCACCGCTGCGAATTGCATAAGATCCATATCCCATGAGCGGTCCATATGTTCAAACCATGCCATAGAAACATCCGCATTATGCTGTAATATTTGCACCGACGTTTCACGCTCCGCCACATAAGCCTTGAAAGCATCCTCAACCGAATTTTCACCGTGCTCCAGCACCGCGTCTGATAGTGCGATAGCACATTCCATGGCCAGTTTCGATCCCGACCCGATGGAAAAATGGGCAGATGCTTTGGCATCACCAAGGATTGCGATATTTTTATGGTACCAGTTGTTACAGTATATGCGCGGAAATTGTCGCCACATAGATCGGTTGATGATCAGGTTATGACCTTCAAGCTCATCGGCGAATATCTGCTCCAGCTTATCGGCTGATCCCTGCTCATTAAATTCTTCAAACTGCCATTTCTGCCAACATTCATCGGACATCTCAAACACCCAAGTCGATGTATCTTCTTCATATTGGTAGGTATGAGCACAGATTGGACCATGCTTCGTATCTTTAAAAAAGTAGGTAAAATCCTCAACCTTTCGAGAGGAACCCATCCAGGTAAAACGGTTTGATTTTTGTGTAATACTGGGATCAAAATATTCGCTATAATGTTCCCGTATCGCGGAACCGATTCCATCACTGGCAAGAATAATATCAGAAGAAGCAAATTCCGTTTCAAGGTTTTCAACATCAATGCGTTTGCCAAAAGTCAATTTGACGCCCAGTGCTTCACACCTGTTTTGCAACACTTTTAAAAGATTAAGTCTTGAACAACCGGCAAAGCCGTTGCCGCTGCAACGCACTTCTTCGCCTTTATAACGGATGATTATGTCATCCCAGTAGGCAAACTCATCACGAATCAATTCGTAAGATGCAGGATCTCGACTTAAAAACTCGTCCAGTGTATCGTCAGAAAACACAACCCCAAACCCAAAAGTGTCGTCTGGCCGGTTTTGTTCAAAAACCTCTATCTCCCAATCTGGTCTGGCTTTTTTTGTCAGTAAAGCAAAATAAAGACCCCCAGGTCCGCCGCCGATTACGCTGATTTTCATATGATTTTCTCCTTGGATTACAGACAACCTAACTTGATTTATCTTATGTGTAAACTATTTTTGCACTCTTGAAGTTTTCCGAGTGGCGGATATAGTGCAATAGCAAGGAGAGAGTGTGAAATGCCTGATACAGAATTTAGTGAACGACAACGAGCATCGCTCAAACTTTGGATTGAATTGCTACGCTATTCAAGCAAGCTTGAACAAATCATTGATGATAAACTCAGACAAAATCACGGACAAAATATTTCACGTTTTGACGTCCTCTCTCAATTGGTGCGCGAAACTGAAAACGGATTGACCGTCGGTGAACTTGCCGGACGTATGATCGCATCAAAAGGCAATATAACAGGACTTCTTGACCGAATGGGCAAAGACGATTTGATCAAAAAAGAAGCCAAAACCGATGATCGACGCAGTTACCTAGTCCACATCACCGATAAAGGGCGGGCCCTTTTTGACAAGATGGCTAAAAATAACGCCCATTGGGTGGAACAAGCTTTAAAGGCAATAGACATCGATCATATGAATGAGTTCACTCAGTTTCTCAGCAAAGCAAGAAATTCGCTTGATTAACTTTTAAGGTTCTTACGAAGAAGTTTTCCCGTTGCCGATTTTGGAAGACTATCCATAAATTCTATAGAGCGAGGATATTTGTAAGGAGCAATGGTTGCTTTAACAAATGATTGAATATTTTTAACCAGTTCATCACTGGCATTAAATCCGTCCTCAAGCACAATAAATGCTTTTACGATCATGCCACGGTCAGGGTCGGAAGCCCCCACGACAGCACATTCTGCGACAGCTTCATGAGCATTGACGGCCTGTTCCACTTCCGGGGAGGCGATGTTATAGCCCGCAGAAATAATAATGTCGTCACCACGGGCAACGAACCAGAAATACCCGTCTTCGTCCTGGATGAAAATATCGCCGGTCACATTCCAGCCATCCACCACATAATTTTCCTGCCTGTCGCCATTAAGATAACGACAACCCGTCGGCCCTTTAACCGCCAAACGTCCCGCGCTACCCGCTGGCAATGGATTATTATCCTCATCCCAAATTTCTGCTTGGTAGCCGGGAACCACTTTACCGGTTGCGCCGGGCCGGATTTCGTCACCGGATGCTGAGATAAAAACATGGATCATTTCGGTCGCGCCAATACCGTCTATAAGTCTTATACCCGTAGCATCAAAAAAATCATCGGATACAGAAAGCGGTAAATTTTCCCCCGCTGAAACGCAGGTTTTAAGGCTTGTGACATCGCGGTCACCAATCTGGTCAATCAGCACCTTATAGGCGGTCGGCGCGGTGAACAATATCGTCACCTTATATTTTTCGATAACATTAAGGATTACATCAGGTCCACCACCATCAAAATAAACCACACTGGCACCAAAGCGGGCCGGAAAGACCAGCAGCCCACCGAGGCCGAAGGTAAAGGCAAGTGGCGGCGAGCCGCAAAAGACATCTTCAGGCGATGGATTTAAGATATATCTGGCAAAGCTATCGGCCATGGCAAGAATATCACGGTGAAAATGCATGGTTGCCTTCGGCAGGCCCGTGGTACCGGAGGTAAAAGCAAGAAGCGCCACATCACCAGATGCCGTTTTGACTGCTTCAAACTCACCATTCTTAACGGCCATAGCGGTGATGATATCATTAAATGATAGAACATGTTTTGCTTTGCCTTTTGAGCTTTCAAGCACATCAATCGGCAGATCATTTTCGATGATAAGGATATCAGGTTGACCAACCTCGATAATTGCATCGAGTTCTTTCTCCCTGAGCATAGTCATCGTCGTGACCACAATACCACCCGCCTTAAGAACGCCGTACCAAAGAGCCGCAAGCATTGGCGTGTTGCCGCCGCGCAGAAGCACTCTATTACCAGGCATGAGATTTAAATCCTGCGTAAGTATCTGGGCTATCTGGTTGGCTTTCTGATTAAGCTCAGTGTAGGTCCAGACCAGATCATTCATATAGATAGCCGGACGGTTTTCGAAACCATTATTAAGGAGTGCCTCGGCCGCGTTCAACTGGTCTGGATAGGGCGGTACATGCGCGTCAAAAATAAACTCTGGCCAGGTGTCCGGGGCAGGTAGCCGCTCGGCTGCGAATTTATCTACATGCGCTGTTTTAACCGCTTCTTTTGACATTCTCACCTGATATTACTTAAGTTTTTTCGAACCTTCACAAGGACATTTGTGAAGGCCATTATATCTTCATCGTCGATGCCGTCAAATGCTGTTTTATAGATTTCTGCAGCCAATTTACGCAACTCCGCCAGAAAATTTTTGCCCGTATCTGTGATAAACACCTCAATGACGCGATTATCCTCGGGGTAAGGGACACGTCTTACCATGTCCTCCTTTTCCATGCGCATGAGTATGCGGGTGATGGTAGAAATTTTGGTCACAGACCGTCTGGATAGATCGCCGACGGAGCTTGGATTTTTATCGCCGAGCAGCATAAGCACCCGCCAGCTCGGTTGATCCATCTTAAAGTCTTTGAGGCGCCGGGACATCTGGTCAATATAGGTTGCCGATGTCCTGTTCAGGTTATAGAGCGGGTAATCATCAAGAATAAAATCAGGATGATCTGGCCCCTTTAAACTCGCCTTGCTATGCGTCATATCTGGTTATGCCTTTTTCGATTATTTGATTAAACTCTATTGCCCCTGGGTCCGCTAAGGCGGCGTCCCTGAGTTCGGTGACTTTTATCACTATATCCCGTAAATTTTCGTTCGCTTCGACAAAATCCATAATTCCGCAAAAGCGGTTTATGCCGCGCGCATGGGTATCGCCATATCCTTTAATAAGACGCGGGCATTTTGCAAGCTCCAGAGCCAATGGAGGGTTATCATCTGCATATTTGGCGACGAGCCGCAGCCAGGCTTCAATTCGTTTATTCTCAACATCAAAACGCAGCGATTTCCGCCTCATAAAACGTAGCCGTGCCACCATACGCAACATCAAATAGCCAAATATGGTTTTCGGGCGAATAATACGTCCCTTGGAGAACAGTGGTGATAATATTTTCCTTGCAAGAGATGAGTTTGACATTACCCTGCCAAGCCCTGCGGGTAGTAGGTCAGTAAATTCCTGGTAGCGTGGATGAAAATAATCGTGACCGTACCAAATCTGTTCTTTAGCAGCACGAATTTCTGTGGCGATTTTCTCTGAGCGTTCTACCCGTGTTTTCAAATCCGCAACCCGGATCACATCCTCAAATCCCATCCAAAGCGCCAGATGGCGGGCCACCTCTGTGCATAATTCTATATTTTTGAATTGTTGCAAACGATCAAGATAGAGATCGGCATAGTCAGCATCCTGATAATCAACAAGACGGTGAATGCCATAAGTCGCTATTGGTTTCGCCTCTTCTGGCAGCGCCGCAATCCGGTCTGTGAGGGGCGACATTGAGTTTTCAAGTTCCTGTCCGCATGGGGCTTCTTTTTCTTGAATATTCCCGCTGGCGTTTTCATATCCCAAACCGAAACCGGCTAGATTTGTTTCAACAGCACGCCCGGATTTACGAATTGTGTTCTCAAATTGATCACGTGAAAATGGCAATGTTCCCGATCCCGCCAGCGCACCAAAAAGTACGCTTGAAATAACACTCGACGTCTCAAGAACCGCCGTCTCCATATCAAATAAGATGAGCTTTGCAGCCGCATTTTTAATGGCTTCGCGCACCGTATCGCTGTCAACGCGCCCATCACCCATTTGCTCTTTCTCGCCAATGGCATAAACCCGGTGATCAGAAGCAATAAGAGTTGTTTTATCAGGCGTAACGATACCTCGGTTCACCGCCCGTCCCGCTTCCATAAGCTCAGAAGCCAAGCAAATATCAACATCCCCGGCAACGGGCATCAATGAAAGCACCGGTTCCCGGCCCCGCTCCTTAATCAGTGTTTCCGCAAAAAGCTCTATGGCGTATATAGTGGCACCGGTACGTTGGGCGACACCAGCGATGGCGGTATATTGAGCAACAAAGCCATTGGCTTCGGCGAGTTCGACAATCCATTGACTGAGGACCCCACCGCCTTGTCCGCCGAGTGCGGCAATTGCGATTGAAATACGGCCTTGGCTCATATAAGCCCCGCTTTCTCAAGTCGCGATTTGCGTTTCTTTTCTGCGCCCCGTTGCATCCAACCAATGATCGCCGCGCGAAATTCATTCTTAATTTTGTCCCAGGGGCCCGGATTATAAACCAGCGTCACTTTCGAAAAGGACGGGCATAATACAGACGCATGTGCGACTTCACCGCAGTGGCCACATCCAACACAGCTATTATCTACATAGGCCACAGGATCAAATTTAAGCGGATCAGGATTTTCCTTGAGTGTCAGTGACGGACAGCCCGACATACGAATGCAGCTATGATCACCGGTACAAGTGTCACTGTCCACATAAAAACGATCCCGCTCGACCCTTTTCCCTGACTTGACATTAGCATTAAATATCGGTTTGACACGCCGCTGACGGTTCAATTGGCATTCACCCTTGGCGATAATGACTTTGGGGCCACGCACTTTGGTGGTCATAGCCTCAAGCAGTGTGCTGTGCATTTGAACCAGATCGTACGTACGCACTGTTTTAACCCAACTCACCCCAACTCCGCGAACGGCCGTCTCGATATCATGCTGCGTGCTGCGTTTTTCATGTTCCCCCGAAGATGAAAGAAGGTCCTGCCCCCCTGTAGCAGCAGTGTAATTATTATCGACGATCATCAATACATTGTCAGTCTGGTTAAAGACCGCATTGCCAACGCCTGACGTAAGACCGTTATGCCAAAACCCACCGTCGCCCATGATCGAAAGTGTTCTTTGCTTGGCGTCTTTATTAAAGGCGGAAGCACCGGCCCAGCCAAGACCGTAACCCATTGTTGTGTTACCAATATTAAAAGGCGGCAAGATCGAAAAAAGATGGCAGCCAATATCGGCGCTGACATGAAAAGCGCCAATGTCCTTTTCAACAAGTTGGATGGCAGTAAACATAGGCCGCTCAGGACAGCCAGTGCAAAACCCTGCCGGACGTTGCGGCAAATCTATGACTGGCACCGTCGTTTCCTCGGATTTTTTATCGCCGATAAGATTGGCCGCGCAAGCAAATTTTTCAAGACCGCATTTGATCACATCGCTGGTATATTCACCGATGTCACTAATCAAGTCCTTACCGTTCAGGACCGTTTCTATACCGTTATGACGCAGAATGGTATTCAGTTCTTGTTCGATGAAATTGGGATGCCCTTCTTCGACCAGCAGCACAGCTTTTTTATCTTTCGTAAAAGCAATAATTTCATCATCAATGACCGGATAGGTGACATTCATCACATAAATCGGCAGTTTAGCATCGCCAAACGCATCACTAAGACCGAGCAGTTCCATGGCGCGAATAAGACTGTTGTAAAGCCCGCCCTGCACGATTATGCCGTAGTCTCCGTCCTCAGCACCAAGATGTTCGTTTAACTTTCGCGATTTTATGAACTCAACGGCGGCAGGCCAGCGCTGGGTTAATTTTTCATGTTCATGAAGATAATTGGCCGGGGGCAATACAATCCGTGACGTGTCACGGTTTGGATTTTCCATGGCATCCTGAATGCTAAAATCAGGCCGTTTGTTATCCTTGGCGTTAAAACGGCCATATACGTGACAGGCGCGGATACGAAGCTCAAGCATTACCGGTGTGTTCGAACTTTCGGACAATTCAAACCCGGTTTCAACCGCATCAACAATTGAGGTAAGATTGGGTCTTGGATCAAGTAGCCACATTTGTGATTTCATAGCAAAAGCGTGGCTGCGCTCCTGCATAATAGATGATCCCTCGCCGTAATCTTCACCGACAATCACCAGCGCGCCCCCGGTTACCCCACCCGACGCTACATTGGCGAGTGCGTCACTGGCCACATTGGTACCAACCGTCGATTTCCAGGTCACCGCACCGCGCAATGGATAATTAACCGAGGCCGCGAGCATAGCCGCAGCCGTCGCTTCACTGGCAGAGGTTTCGAAATGAACATTAAGTTCATTCATAATATCCTCTGCATCTGCCAGAACATCCATCAAGTGGGAAATTGGTGATCCCTGATAACCACCCACGTAGGAAACACCCGCCTGAAGCAGCCCTTTGGTGACCGCAAGAATGCCTTCACCACGAAATTCATCTCCTTCGCCGAGCCTTAACTTTTCAACTTCTTTTTTAAAAGAGCGTTCTGCCATTATGCCATTGTCAGTGCCAGAACACGCAACGGGCTTCCAGAACCATTTTCAATCTTTAGCGGCGGCACAATGATCACAGACCCTTTTGCCGGGAGTTGATCAAGATTGGTTAGGCTGGCGAGCCCGTATTTATTAGCCCCGTGCATCAGTGAATGGGCCGGAAACGGCACTTCAAACATAGCCGCCTGACCAGCGTCAGTGCCAACGGTTTCAACACCCCATCCCATAATATTCTTGCTAACAAGATAATTGATACAACAGGCTGATGGTCCCGGTGAATGTGGCCCCGTATCATCGGCGTTAAGGAAATTCTCGCTTCCCACCAGACCCAACCAGTCAGTACGCATCAGCACCCATGACCCGGCCTCGATGTCGCCGTGCTCTACTTCCCATGCCTTGACGCCGTCTTCGGTAAGAAGATAATCAGCATCAGCCGCTGTTTCCTTGCTGCAGTCAATCACACAAGCAGGGCCAACTAGATTTTGAGCCGGTAGCGTATCCGTGGCCCCGTCTGGATAATCTTTGCCGCTGACCCAGTGAATGGGGCTATCGAAATGAGTGCCGGTATGCTCCCCAAGCGTGATCGTGTTCCAGTACCACGCTGGACCGTCTTCATCATATTTGGAAATTTGTTCCATGGAAAACGGTGCTGAATTTTTAGCTATTTCTTCAGGCAGGTGAATAATCGGTGTGTTTGGTCCCAGAACCTGAGTCAGATCAACCACCTTGACGCTCCCATCAAGAAGTCCTGCCGAAAGCTCATTTAAAACAGTGCTCATGCGTGTATCTCCCTTTGTATTACTTTTTCACGAATCATTTGATTTTGCAAATAATATCATATTTGATGGGAAAAGAATAAATAACTTGCTACGGTGCGCTTCTCTTTTTACCTTACGTGTAATGAATTTAGTAAAGGACTTATATGTCACTAAAGGATAAACATGCTGTTGTTACGGGTGGTGCGACCGGAATTGGCCTCGCAATCGCTCGCGCCCTTGTGGATGCTGGCGCCATTGTCACAATCATGGGCCGCAACAAAGAACGGCTTGATGATATCGCCAATAAGAGCGAGCGGATAAACTCTGTGCAGGTTGATGTCACCGATGCAAACAGTGTCAGCGACGCATTTGCAAAAGCATCAATGACCGCACCCATTGCCATTCTGGTCAACAATGCTGGTGCAGCACTGTCAGCACCGTTTCATAAAACCGATCTTGATGCGTGGCAAAAAACCATTGCTGTCAACTTGACCAGTGTTTATCTGACAACCAGCGCTGCCCTTGCTGAAATCAATCAGGCCAGCCATGGCCGCATTATTAATATCGCCAGCATCGCTGGTCTTGAAGGTGCCGCATATACAAGCGCCTATAGTGCTTCAAAGCATGGCGTTATGGGTCTGACAAAATCACTGGCCTGTGAACTATCCAAGGTGAGCACAACTGTAAATTCGATTTGCCCGGCTTTCGTCAATACTGATATAGTCGAGAACGCCATAATCAATATAATGGAAATGACAGGTCGCAGCCGGCAGGACGCACTTCAAGGCATTCTCGAGACGGCGGGCCAAAACCGCCTGATTGAGCCGGAAGAAGTTGCACAGGAAGTTATAAAACTTTGTGCACCTGAGGCAGATACTATTAATGGCACTGCAATCGTCATGGACGGGAAATAACGAGATAAACATGAACCCAGCAACATATAATCCTGATCATTTTAACTGGTCCTATAATGATGGCATTGCCACCATTTGCCTTGACCGACCAGAACGTAAAAACCCGCTGACCTTCGAAAGCTATGCTGAACTTCGTGATTGTTTGCGCGACCTAGTTTACGTCAAGGATGTCAAAGTGGTGATTTTTGGCCCCAACGGCGGCAATTTTTCATCGGGAGGTGACGTTCACGACATCATCGGCCCACTTGTAAAGATGGATATGGGTGAGCTGCTTGATTTCACCCGCATGACAGGTGATCTGGTCAAGGCGATCCGATCCTGCCCCCAGCCGGTTATAGCGGCGGTTGACGGAATATCCGTTGGCGC
The DNA here is from genome assembly GCA_963976585.1 of uncultured Kordiimonadaceae bacterium. Lineage (GTDB taxonomy): Bacteria > Pseudomonadota > Alphaproteobacteria > Sphingomonadales > Emcibacteraceae > Pseudemcibacter. The sequence goes on along the minus strand of CAXBLS010000035.1, from coordinate 10,542 downwards.
TGGCGCCATAATTCCCATGGCCAGTGATCTTCGGATCGGCACACCAGACTGTAAAACCGCATTTCTGTTTAATAAAGTGGGATTAGCGGGTTGCGATATGGGGGCATGCGCGATCCTACCCCGCATAATTGGCCAGGGTCGGGCGTCAGAGCTACTATTTCTTGGCCGCAGCATGTCCGGCGAAGAAGGTGAAAGATGGGGATATTTCAATAGTCTGGCAAGTTCTGATGATTTAATGAGCGCCGCGATGAAATATGCCCGCAAAATCGCTGGCGGGCCCACTTTCGCAAATGGCATCACCAAAAATCAACTTAATCATGAATGGAATATGGGGCTTGATGCAGCCATTGAGGCCGAAGCGCAAGCACAGGCTATTTGCATGCAGACGAAGGATTTCGAACGTGCCTATCATGCGTTTGTAAATAAAGAAAAACCGAAGTTCGAGGGCGATTGATGACGAAAATTATAGTTGATCAGACCTATTTGGAATGGCCCTTTTTTGAAGAGCATCACCGCACCCTTGCCGCAGACCTTGAAGTATGGTGCCAGAACAATCTCGCTGATGGTCACGATCATTCAGACATTGATAAAGCATGTAAAGAACTGCTCGCCAAGCTCGCCGACGGTGGCTGGCTTAGATATGTTGTTCCCAAAGCCCACGGCGGCGTGTTTGATGATCTTGATGTCCGCTCACTTTGCTTGATCCGTGAAACGCTGGCTCGTCATGATGGACTTGCTGATTTTGTTTTTGCTATGCAAGGTCTGGGTAGCGGAACCATAACTCTTTTCGCAAGCGAAACAATCAAAGAAGACTATCTTCCGGATGTGGCGGCAGGCAAAAAAATGGCCGCGTTCGCACTCACAGAACTCGAAAGTGGTTCTGATGTTGCCAACATGACTTCGGCGGCAAAGGACAAAGGCGATCACTATCTGGTAAATGGTGCCAAGACCTATATTTCAAACGGTGGTATTGCAGATTATTATGTATTATTTGTTCGCACCGGCGAAGCGCCGGGGGCAAAAGGCCTTTCAGCAATGATTTTGGACGCGGACACAGAGGGGCTTGAAATTACCGAACGGATTGAGGTGATCGCACCGCATCCTCTAGCGACCATCCGTTTTAACAACTGCAAAATACCCAAAGAAAAATTGCTCGGCGCAGCAGGATCAGGGTTTAAAGCGTCCATGGCAACCCTTGATATATTTAGGTCCACTGTTGGCGCCGCGGCACTCGGCTTTGCCCGCCGTGCGTTGTCCGATGCGGTCGAACGAACACAAAACCGCCATCTATTTGGTGCACCTCTAAATAACCTTCAACTGGTGCAGGGCATGCTCGCGGAAAGTGCCGTTGATGTGGACACGAGTGCGCTTCTAATTTATCGGGCGGCATGGACCCGTGACACCACAGATCGGCGTGTGACCCGCGAAGCGGCAATGGCAAAAATGCACGCAACCGAAACCGCACAAAACGTCATTGACAAAGCAGTGCAAATATTCGGTGGCATGGGGGTCGTCAGCGGCATTAAGGTTGAAGAACTTTACCGTGAAATCCGCGCCCTGCGCATTTATGAAGGGGCAACCGAAGTCCAGAAAGTCATCATTGCCAAGCAACTTCTTAATAGTCATAAGGATAGTAAATAGTATGAAACACCTTCTCCCCGATGGCTGGCCACGGCCCAAAGGATACTCGAATGGTATCAGCGTTAGTGGCGGCCGCACAGTTTATGTGGCTGGACTGATTGGCTGGAACGCGCAGGAAATTTTTGAAAGCGACAAACTCACCGACCAGTTTCGCAAAACTCTGGAAAATACTGTCGCCGTACTCGCCGCCGGGGGCGCGGGCCCCGAACATATTGTCCGCATGACCTGGTACATTACCGATAAATCCGAGTATCTGGAAAATCTCAAGGAAATTGGTGCCATTTACCGTGATGTTATAGGCAAAAATTATCCGACCATGGCTTGCGTTGAGGTGGCCGCATTGATGGAAGATAAGGCAAAAATTGAAATTGAAACGACCGCGATGATCGAAGACTAAGCCAAAGACAGTCTTCACTGCTTTGGACGTGGTCAAAAGGGCAATAAAGCTGGAACCGAAAATCTAAGATGGAGAATTGTGATGCAGTATTTAAACATGGCTATGACGCACTATTTTGATTTTAGCGGACGAAATACCAGAACAGAATTCTGGATGTATTATCTCTATTATCTCATCTGCATTGTTGTTTTAACCTTCGTAGAATCATTGCTCGGGCTTCCCGTACTTTCCGGTATTTTCGGTCTGGCATTTCTTATTCCAACCCTCAGCTTCACATGCAGACGGCTGCACGACACCGATAAAAGCGGTTGGTGGCAACTTATAGGTATCATTCCAATCGTTGGTTGGATTATTCTAGTCATATTATTAGTACAGGAAAGTGATGGCGACAATCGGTTCGGGCCCGGCCCAAGAGAGAGCGTCTCTGACATATTTGAATAAACAGGTAAAATAATGGACAATAAATTATTGGTCGAAAACCGGGAATGCGGAGCGTGTACCGTTTGCTGCGTTGAGCTTGTGATCGAAGACCCTGAACTCGTTAAACTGCCGGGTGTTAATTGCAAGCACCTAAAACGTAGCGGCGGCTGCGGTATTTATCAGACCCGACCTGCTACGTGTGAGAAGTGGTATTGCATGTGGCGATTTATGCCACTTCTTGATGATGATTGGCGCCCCGACCAAAAAGGTGTGTTAATTAAGAGAGTTTTTGACAATATCCCCGCCGGATACGAAGGAAAACTCGCCCTTAATTTTGAAATCATCGGCAAGAAGTCCATCATCCACGATATGAACTTTATCGAAGTATTGGCGGGTTATATCGTGCAGGGTTTTCCTTGTTTCATATCTTATGCAAAACCGCGCCGCGCACTGCAAATGGCTTTTTTAAATGACCAACTCCTGCCCCTGATTGAAAGTAGAAATCTTGAGGCACTAAAAGACAGGCTATCCTCCGCGCTCAAAAGCTGCATTAAACATTCAACCGACAAAATGATTATAGAAGACGGAGAGGTCGTCACTGTTACACGCACATAGGGAAGCACCCATGACAAGATACATATCTATCCTCAGAGGCATCAATGTTTCCGGCCACAAGAAAATAAAAATGGCCGATTTAAAAGCTCTCTATGAGAAACAGGGCTTCAAAAATGTGGTCACCTATATTCAAAGCGGTAACGTCATTTTCGAAGCGCCATCTAATGATTTACACAATATAAAATTGCAAATCGAGGTAGCGATTGAAAAGAAATATAGTTTTCACGTGGATGTTCAGTTGAGAAGCGAAAGCGAACTCAATGAAACATGCTCTAAGCTTCCCTTTGAAAATATCAATTTGGAGCAGGACGGCTCAAAAGTTTTGGTCACATTCTTATCGGGCCAACCTGACGCGAAAGCATTCGACCAGCTAAGCAAGTATGCCGCTCCATCTGAAAAACTGATGCTAGGAGATAGGGTGCTGTATCTACACTGTCCAGATGGGTACGGAAAAACAAAACTTTCAAACGTCTTGATAGAAAAAAAGCTCAACCAAATTTCCACAACACGAAATTTAAGAACCGTGGTTAAGTTATGTGAACTGGCAAAGGAATAAAAAGTGATTCTTGGAAGAATGATTTTAATTGCCGGCAGCGTTTTAACATTGCTTTCATGCGCCGCTCCAGATGAAGAAACCCACCCGGTTGGCGAGGACATATTGTTTCTCGTACTCGGAAAAATGTCAATTTACCTGCAAGATGATACGGGAAACCACACTTTGCGCGACCATCATTTTGTCGCCGAAATTATGCCAAAAGAAACTGGTGAAATTCTTGGGGGCACGTTAACCAGTAAAGATGATCCAAATTTCAAGCTTCCCTTTAATCCAGAAGGACCGCAGTTTCTCGCCCACGGTGAGCGGGTGATGATGGCGGAATATTTGCACAACGCTCACCCTGACGGCACTTATATTTTCAATTATCAAACCAAAAACGGTGAAATGACCGGCCAGCCATTAACTATCCAGCGGCGTAGCACCACAGACGTTATGCCCGCGCCAGCGACATTAAGCCTTTCGCAAAATGGCCTTAATATAACCGCTTCCATGGTAGATCCTGACAATGACCTTACTATCCACTGGACGCCAATGAAGGGAAATATGAAAGCACCAACAAGTGAGCTTGCCGATTTGATATTTGTCCTTGGCTTTGACTGTTTTGGAAATAATATTGCCCATAGCGGCAGACCTTATAATGGAAAGCCTTATCTAACTTACAAGGATACCAGCTTTACCATTCCCGCAGCATCGTTGAATTCGGGAACTTCCTACAATTTGATTGTCGAACAAGCCACAGCAGACGTTATGCGTCATAAAGGGGTTCCGGGCATTGCCACATATGCGACCCTAACGTTTCTTGATGCAAAAACCACCGGCGAAAATGCCTGCCCGGCAAATTAGAGCTATACTTCATTGGTAATTTTTGTCATATAGCGGCCATAAATGAATTAAGGATGTCTGATTATGTCTGGTAAATACGCTCTTGCCCTTCACGGTGGTGCTGGCCCCAAAGCGGGAGAAGACTACACGGTTGTTGAGGCTCATTTGGCTGAACTTGCCCGCGAGGGAGAAGCTCTCCTGAAAGCTGGGGAAACTGCCCTTGATGTGGTTGAGATAATGGTTGTTAATCTCGAAAGCTCAGGCCTCTATGTGGCTGGTAAGGGCTCTGCCCCAAACACGGCGGGACAAGTGGAACTCGATGCCAGTATCATGGAAGGTCACACCAGACAAGCCGGTGCCGTATCGGCGATCAAAGATGTGGTGAGTCCCATAGCTGTGGCAAAAGCCGTGCTGCAAAAATCCCCTTGTGTAATGCTCACCGGCGACGGGGCAAATGAATTTGCCTTGGCACAAAAACTTGAAATAGTGACCGACCCAAAAAACTATTATGTGCTTCCCATTGGTGTCACGCAGCAAGATATTGATCAATATGAGATGATGCATGGTACAGTTGGCGCGGTAGCACTTGATATTCACGGCAATCTTGCTGCTGCCACATCAACGGGCGGCGTGTTTGGTAAACCAGCAGGTCGGGTTGGTGATACACCCATTATAGGGATCGGTACATGGGCGGACGAGGATATTGCCATTTCCTGCACTGGAACAGGGGAATTTTTCATTCGCGCTGGCGGTGCATTGACGGCCGCAAATGGCTATAAGCTGGCTGGTGATACTCTGGATGATGCCTTGTGGCGCATGCTGGATGAAGTCGAAAGACTTGGCGGAGATGGCGGGCTGATCGCAGTAACGAACAACGGCGAGATTGCGATGGCTTACAACTCTGATGGAATGAAGCGGGCGGCGGTATCAGATAATAGAGCGCTGATTTCAACCACATTCGCTCCCTGTCGTTAGCTTTCCGCTTCAAGCATTTCAAATATTTTGTCGCGCTCGGCAAGAGCAAGCAGAAGTACCAGATCACCTTCTTCGAGTTGATCAATAATATGACGCGCGCCTTCGGGTGGTGAGGCGAAATGGACGATGGACTTCGCGTCCACACCATTCTTTATACATTCCGCTTTGATGACCGCCGCCGTTTCACCGAGCTCACGCCCCCTGAGATAATCCACCATATCCATAGTCGCGACCACATCCGGCTTAAATCTAACGGCGCCCTTGGTCAGATCAATAATATCCTGATCAGAACGGTCCCCCGCCTGACCAATAAGAAGATACTTTCGCTTGGCAGGCATATTACTGAGCATGTCGGAAATGGCATTAATGGAATGCGGGTTATGGGCAAAATCAACAAAAACACGCGCTCCCTTGACCATAAATTCATTGCAGCGACCGGGATTATCATCAGGTGTGCTGGTAAAAGTGGTAAGTCCCTGAATGATGGCCTTATTATCAATGCCCATGGTCTTGGCAAGGCATAGCGCGCCCATGGCATTTTGAATATTGAACCGCGCCGCCCCACCCATGGTGATGGGGATGTCCGCAATGGCAACCTCTAAAGTTATTTCGTTGCCATTAAAATAATGAATATATTTGCCATCCGCCCAGCAGCATAGATTGCCATTTTGTTTGGCGGCTACGATAAGTTCATTCTCAGGGTCCAGTGAGAACCAGCAAATTGTGTTCGCGGATTTAAGCCCGTTCCTGACCACAAGTGCGTCATCCGCATTGAGCACCAACACACCATCTTTGGAAAGAGTGCCCGCCACCGCAAATTTAGCATCGGCAAGATGCTCAACTGTGTTGATGCCATATTCACCAAGATGATCAGCAGCGATATTTGTTACCATCGCTCCGGTCGCTTCAGTAAGCGGCAACCCCCGTCTTAAAATACCGCCGCGGGCAACCTCAAGAAATGCAATGTCGAGCCGCTTATCGCGAAGCAGCATGCGCGCGCCACCGGGACCAGAGTAATCACCGTAGTCGAGCACGTCATTTCCAAGTTTCACATAATCCGTCGAAGTCGACCCACCAACCAGCCCCGCTGCCTCTGCGATTGCTGTGGAAAGCCGTACACTGGTTGATTTTCCATTTGTCCCTGTGATCAACGCAACCGGGACATTATGAAGTGCCTCCCAATTCACGTCTTCTGGCTTTGGTACTTCGTTGACGCCCCATTTTTGAGATCCCTTGCCATGACCAAGGGAGACAAAATCATCATCCCATAGGACATCAATATTGCGCCGTAGCGCCTCTTTTTGCAGCGCAAGCATGGGCGGATTTTGTTCCATACTGATGACTTTTTTAAGATCAGCAATTAACTCATCAAAGTCATCGCCTTCTTCACCCAAAAGTTTGCAGGCGGTTAGCTGCCAACTGGTTTCAGCGACAAAAACTGCTGAATAAAGAAGATCGATACTCGCCGAAATTGCCAAATTAACCCCTGTATCAAAAATGCGCGTCTTTGTTTCGCTTTCTGTCCAGCCTATAGCGTCCAGCACGCGCTTAATGTCTTGAAGCCAGGTATTGACCACCAGTTCCTTATCAAAATAACCCGTCAACACATCAAGAATGGCGCCGGGCTTTTTCCAGAGCAGACCGGGACCCGTTACCCGGCGACTACTGTCAAGAACGAGCTTCTCCGACGCTGGAATTTTTATATCAAGAAAATCTTCAATCTCTTCAATATTTATGGTCATATTAAAGTCCTGAATTAATCGCCGTCTTCGTCATATTCTCGCGCAAGACGCACACCGCGTTCGTCGCGGATGAGCTGCTGACTATCATCGACCAAGTCTTCATATTGTGTCGCCATCAGCGTTTCTTCACCGTGACTTTCTTCAGGCGGCCTATCCTCACCAAAATTGATAATCTGTTTCCATGAGCGGGTAATATTATCGCCGAGAACAATAAGAAGGTCTTTTTCCTGTGCTGCTTTTAACGCCGCATCAATAGCATCCACTTCATTTGGAATAACCGTAATCGCATCCTCAGAAACACCGTTTTTCATGAGTATTTCTTTCATGGTATTTGGTATTTCGTCTTTGTCGCGACCACGCCGATTGTCGTCGGCCTTAAGAAAATAATGGTCATAATGCCCCGCGAGAACTTCTGACCCTTCAATTATATCCTCATCACGTCTGTCCCCGGGACATGACGCCACAATCATTTTTCTCGCATGCCCGTCAAGCTTATCCGCAAGGTCCGTGATAACACCAAACGCAGCGGGGTTATGCGCATAGTCAAGGATAACCCGGAAAGAATGTTCATCAAAAACATTCATTCGCCCTGGCGCCTGTGAGAAGGTGGTGTTAAAGGTTTTAAGACCCAGTCTGATCTGATCAAGGTCCTGATCAAAGCTGTAGGCCATGGCCACCGCAAACATCGCGTTCTGGACATTATGAAGCGCTTTTCCTTCAATGGTTGCTGGAATAAGGTGCGACCAAATCACCGGAATATGGGTTTCGTTATCATAAATGGTAATCAGATCACCGTTCATTCCTTTTTCGAGCACGCAGGCCTTACCACCAGCATCAATATGCTGCTTAACTAACGCATGATCATGATGCATTGTGACATAAAAAATATTTTCAGCATCCGCATAGTCGGCCATCAAAAGACAGTTTTTATCATCGGCATTGAGCACCACCGTATCGGTTGCCGCTTCAATAACGATGCGTTTTATTTCCGCCAACTGTTCAAGCGTATCAATCCCACCGAGACCCAAATGATCAGACGCCACATTAAGACAAGCAGAAACATTTGTACTGGCATAACCCAGACCGTTTCGCACCAGTCCGCCACGCGCTGTTTCAAGCACGGCAAAATCAACAGTCGGGTCACGCAGGACCATCTGCGCTGAACGAGGACCAGTGGTATCCCCTTTAACGGTTTGTTTGCCGTCCACATAAATTCCGTCCGTTGTCGTCAGCCCCACCGTATGGCCGCAGGTCTTGATCACGTGGGCCAGCATTCTTGAAGTTGTAGTTTTACCGTTGGTTCCTGTAATAGCAGCAATGGGGATGCGGCTCGGTGTTCCCTGAGGAAACAACATGTCAATCACCTTGCCAGATACGTCGCGTGGCTCACCCTCAGACGGTGCCACATGCATACGAAAGCCAGGAGCGGCGTTAACCTCGACGATACCACCGCCAATATCCTTATAAGACTGGCTGATATCATCCGTGAGAAAATCAACCCCACCCACATCAAGACCAACGGCCTGAATAGCGCGCTGAGCCATCTCTTTATTATCTGGATGAACCACATCGGTAAGGTCAATGGCCGTTCCCCCGGTTGACAGATTTGCCGTATCACGTAAGTAAAAAATTTCGTCTGCCGGTAATACCGTTTCCGCCTTGTACCCGGCATTCTCCATCAGTCTCTTGGCTTGACTGTCAATTTCAAGGATGGTCAGGACTTTTTCGTGGCCAACGCCGCGACGCGGGTCTTCGTTAACAATATCAATAAGCTCGGAAATGGTACTTTTGCCGTCACCAACAACATGGCCAGGAACCCTTTTTGCCACCGCGACCAATTCGTTATCGATCACTAGCATACGGTGATCAAAACCTATCATATAACTTTCCACCAGCACGGCACGGCTTGTGCCCTGGTCACGGGCAACACCGAAGGCGGTCTCCACCTCATCTGCACTGTTTAAGTTTATGGACACACCGCGTCCATGATTGGCATTAAGCGGTTTTAACACCACAGGGTAACCAATGCGGCGTGCGGCACGTACTGCTTCACGCGGGCTATAAACCATATCTTGCTGCGGAACCGGAAGGCCAAGATCATTGAGAAGATTGTGGGTATCTTCCTTATCGCAGGATATTTCAACGGCAATATGATTGGTCTCAGATGTTATGGTCGCCTGAATTCTTTTCTGATGTTTACCGTGGCCAAACTGCACCAGACTGTATTTATTAAGTCGAAGCCATGGGATATCACGTTCTTCAGCGGCGCCAACCAGCGAAGCCGTACTGGGGCCAAAGGCGTGTCTTTGGGCGCTTTTAATAAAGCGAGTAAGTTCATCTTCCCAATTGAAATCATCTTCGATTTCATAACCGGTCTGTGCCTGAAGTTCTGCCGGCAACAGATGCATCAGCAATTTGATCGCAAGTTCGCAAGCCGCAAGACCAACATCCCTATGGATGTAGGCATAGACCATGTTGTAATGCCCCACTTCACCTGCAGAACGGGTGCGGCCAAAGGTCACCTCGTTACCTGCCACACATTGAAGTTCGAGCGCCACATGTTCGATGATATGACCCATCCATGTGCCTTCATCTTCCTTCAGTCGGCGAATAAAACCACCGGGTTCGCGGTAGGAACAACCATGCTCCTCAAGGCCAGGCAGGGCTTCTATAAGGCCATCAACAAATGCGTTGCCTATTTTTACGGATGGCCAGTCTTCGAGGACGCCAATATCGAGAACATGACGAATAACTTTAAATTTAGCAAATTGATTGGGTCCCAAATAAAGGTTCGTTTTTAAAATTTTCATCTAAGTCCCTCTCTCTTTTTTATTTTTATCTTATATTTTGCAAATATTTTGTCGATCTTCCAGCGGCGGGAATGCTTCCCTTATGTTAAAATCGTAAAGACACCCCTCATGGAGGATATCAAGCTTTAATCCGAGCAGCCCAAGCGCCCTTCGATTATCAGTTCCATAAGCAGACGAATAAGTCAGATCACCACCATCAACAACAGTTACTGTTCCGCTACCGACGACTTCGCAAACATCATCGGGGCCGATAAATGCACCCGTGTCTTCGTCGATTCCCATCCCCATTAGAAACGGATTAAACGCCACCGCCGAAAGAAGCCGTCCAAGTCGGTTTCTTTCCGAGAAATGTTGATCAATAATCATAGCATTGGTAAGTCCAAGTCCGGGGGCTAAAATAGCGCCTCCCTCTTTCGGGGCTTCATTGCTATCGCCACCAGCGATCATATGTTCAGACATAATTGACGCTCCAGCGGAGGTTCCAGCAATATGAACCCCGCGTGCGTTGGCCGTTCTAATCACCTGTGCAACCGCTGTGCCGCCCAAAAGGGTGGCGAGCCGTAA
>CAXBLS010000034.1:0-28342 GCA_963976585.1 uncultured Kordiimonadaceae bacterium | reverse complement strand
AACCAACTGCCGTGGAATTTAAAACCACCGCATTTGGATCAAGTTCAAGCACCCGATCCGCGAGGATTCGGTGAATATCGCTACGGTGAATATGATAATAGGGCGCACCGTGCTGCGCCTCATGCGCTTCAGCGAGCGGCACTTTATGCATCACTTCACCGCTATCATACAGGCGAAATTCAAATGCTTTCGGCTTTACCGATACTTCTGCCAGTTTTTTGGCCAGCCCCAGATGGTGAAGCACTTTCACCGCATTGGCGCTGGTTTGAATACCGGCGCCAATTTCACCCAGTTCAGGTGCCTGTTCATAAACACGGACATTATAGCCTTCCTGAAGCAGGCAGGCCGCGGCGGCAAGTCCGCCTATACCAGCACCGGCGATGATGATTTTTTTGGATTTATCCATGCTTATTTACCCATATCATCTAACATATTTTCGTAATTTGATCCCATAACCGTACCAACGGAAGTGCCCGAGCGCACCGCTTCAGTCATCAATTTTTCTTTAGCAACGATACGTTCAGCAATTTTTATCACGTCCTCAGCACGCGCCGCCGGAATAAAAACCACGGCGCTGCCATCAGCAATCACATAATCGCCTTCATTTACCTTAACATCACCAACGGTAATTTCCCGGTTAAAGCATTGTTCGTACACCCTGCTGCGGGCGGTGCGGGCGGTGTGGCCACGGGCATAGACACTAAACCCAAGCCCGGCTGCTTCATCGATATCACGGGCTGGTCCTTCGACAATCACCCCTTCTATGCCATTATGTTGCGCAGCATTGGAAAGAACCCCACCCCATCCAGCCGCATCAATACCTGTGCTTTGTTGAATGACGATGACATTTCCGGCTTCACCACATTCTATCGCACCTGAGCATAAGTGTTTGGCACTGCCCCCTGCCGGTGCTTTATCGCCAAGTTCCACCGTCAGCGTTCGCCCGACGATTTTGTCTTTTGTGGTTTGGTTATTTATCCCCGTCACTTCGCCGGGCAGGCCAAGGCTGTCCATTGCATCTGAAACTGCGCAACTGTCCATTTTTTTTAGGCGTGCTAGAAGGTCATCACTCATGATTTATTGTCCGTAATTATAATTTCCAAAAAAGCATTGTTCTCGCTTTTAATGTTATTATAATAATACTAACTGATCATCCACTGTCAAGCATGGGAGCAAACAAATGCGTTTTGAATATAATCCGGTTCCAAGCCGGGCTGTGTTTGGCGAAAATTCCGCACTGAAACTGAAAGAAGAGGTGCTCGCGCTTGGTGGTAAGCGGGTGATGATTGCTTGCTCGAAAGGTATGGTTGAGCGCATTTCTCATATAATTCAGAACCTTGGCGATATGTGTGTGGCCATATATGACGGCGCGAAACCCCACTGTCCTGAAGCAGTCGCCTTGGCCGCTCTTGATCTTTATCAGGCAAATAAGGCCGACTGCATTGTTGCTATCGGTGGCGGTTCAACCATCGGCATTGGAAAAGCCATTGCCCTGCGCACGGACGCAAAGTTTATCGTGGTCGCCACCACGCCATGCGGATCAGAAAGCACCCCGATATATGGCATGCTGATCGGAACGCATAAGAAAACAGGACGCGACAAAAAAGTCATTGCCAAAACCAGCATTTACGATCCCGTCCTTACCACCAGCATGAGTGCACATCATACAGCAACCATCGGAATGAATAGCCTTGCTCATTGTGTTGAAGCACTTTATGCGAAAGTTAAAAGTCCCATTTCTGATCAATTCGCGGTTTCCGGGATCAAAGCACTGCTCAACGGAATTCCAGCAAGCATTGAAAATCCCAATGATCTGGATGCCCGCGCTCAGGTGCTTTACGGTGGGATGCTCAGTGGCTACTGCGTGACGTTGGCGGGAATTGCTATCCATCATAAGCTTTGTCACGTTCTTGGCGGTCACCACGGCATTGCCCATGGCTGTTCCAACAGTGTCGTGCTTCCTTATGCTGTTGCTTATAACGAACGCGCCGCACCCGACGCCATGGCGGCAATAACAGGCGCGATGGGCACATCCAGCGCATCGGGCGGCATTTATGATTTTGCCCGCAAAATTGGCGCGCCAGCAAGCCTTATGGAACTTGGAATGCGTGAAGAAGACCTTGACCGCGCAGCGCGGGAAACAGTGGAAACAACCCCTTATAATCCCAAAGCAGTGGATGAGACTACCGTCCGCGCATTGCTTCAGCAGGCGTATGAGGGCAAACGACCAGTGCCTTTTTAAACAATTAAAAGGTTATGCCGGGAATGCATTTGTCATTGCAAAGAACCGTTTCAGCGCTTAAATTCAATAGCATAAAATATCAGGTATAATTGGTAGGGAGACCAGAAAATGGCATATAAACTTATTGGTAAAAATTTTACGCCACCAGATGTGCGCGCCAAAATCACTGGCAAAGCAAAATATGCCGAAGATTTTAAAGCCGATGGCATGGTTTATGTAAAAATGTTACTAAGCCCGATGCCAAATGCCAATGTCACCAGTATGGATGCTTCGCAAGCACTGGCCATGGACGGTGTGATAGATATCCTCACCGCTGATGATGTACCAACCCCGCCGCCGCCGGCAGACCCAATGCTGACAAACACTCCCAAATATGTTGGTCAGCCTATTCTCGCCATTGCCGCCGTTGATGAGGCGACAGCCGCAGAAGCGCTTGAGAAAATAAAAATTACATACGAGCCGCTTCCCTTCACCATCGATCCCCTCGTTAGTTTATATCCGGGTGGTCCGGATGTTTTCGACCATATAAATTCGGCGACCCGCGGCTTCGAGACTAAAAAAATAAAATGGACAGCACGCGATTTTGCCGCTGCTGGCGAAGACAAGTTGCCCATGGGTGAACCATCAAAAGAATGGACATACGGCGATCTTGATGCAGGCTTTGAAAAAGCAGCCTATGTCATTGAAGAAAGCTTCGTGACCGCCAGCAATTCACATCATAGTATGGAACCAAGAAGCGCGTTTGCCTATTGGCAGAACGGAAAATGCCATCTTCACGGCTCCTCACAAAGTCAGAGCTTCATGATGCCTGGTCTTTCGCAGATGCTGGGTATTCCGGCCAGTGATATTGTGTATGTTGCTGAATTTTGTGGCGGTGGCTTTGGCTCAAAAGGTGGTCCTTACGCAACCATGGTCATCCCCGCCCACATGTCTAAGAAAATTGGCAGGCCATGTATGCTGAGAATAACCAGAGCCGAAGAATATTACCTTGGCTCCGCGCGCTCGGGTTTTCAAGGCAATGTTAAACTCGGATTTGATCAAAACGGCCGCATACTTGCCGCAGACCTTTATATTATTCAACAAAATGGCCCCAATTCCGGCTTTCCAGATCTTGCAAGTGCTGGCGGGGCGCTGTCACTGGTTTATACGCCGCAGTCCATGCGCTGGCGCGGTATACCGATCATGACCAACCGCCCCCCCTGCGGTGCGCAGCGCGGCCCTGGTCAAAATCAGATGGCCGTTGTTATGGAACCGCTTCTGGATAAGGCGGCGAAAGAGCTTGGTATCGACCGTCTCGCCATTCGTCAGATCAATGCCCCGACACATGATACGCTTTATGATGGCGATCAACACGGCATTACCAGTTCCTATATGCCAGAAGCTTTGAAAATGGGCGCTGAACGTTTTAACTACGTAGAAAAAATCAAGCGAAGCGGCGAGAAAAATGGCTCAAAAGTGATCGGCATTGGCGTCGGTCAGGCGTATCACTCCGCCGGCGCCAGCGGCTTCGACGGCTTGGTGCAGATAACCGCGGATGGTAAATTACATCTTCATAGCGGTGTCGGTAATCTGGGTACATATTCCTACGCAACCACGCCACGCGTCGCCGCCGAGGTGCTTGGTATGAGCTGGGAAAACTGTGTTGTGATATCCGGGGATAGCAGCAAACACCTTCCCTGGGTGCTTGGCCAGTTTGGCAGCAACACGTCCTTTACCACCACCCGAAGCAATTATGCTGCAGCGATAGATGCCAAGCAAAAAATTCAGGAAATTGCCGCCATGGACTTAGGCGGCGAGCCACAGGATTATGACCTTGCAGATGAGACCGTGTTTATGACATCTGATCTCAGCAAATCCATGACATTTTCCCAAATTGGTCAGCGCGCCATTGAACTGGGCGGAAAATTTGATGGTCACGACGTGCCCGATGATATTTTCCCGCTGACCAAGGATGCTGCTGCTGGTATCGCCGGTGGGGGACTGGTTGGCGTTGCCAAGGATAAAATGGATCATCATGGTACCGTTCCGGCGTTGGCCACTGGCTTCATCATGATCGAGCTTGATCTTGAAACAGGGCAGCATGAGATACTTGATTATGTCGGCACGGCTGACTGCGGCACCGTGCTTCATCCACAAGGTCTTGATCAGCAGATTCGCGGCGGGGCGATTATGGGAATCGGTATGGCAACGTCTGAAAAAACCGTCTACGATCCACAAAACGGCCTTCCTGCCAACGTAGGATTATACCAGGCAAAGCCACCCTCCATTCTTGATGTGCCAAGTGATATGATTACACAGGCCGTTGATCAGCCGGACCCACAAAATCCAGTTGGTGCAAAAGGTATTGGTGAACCCCTTATGGGATGTGCCGCTTCGGCATTGGTTTGCGCTATTTCTGACGCGCTGGATGGTCACTATTTTCATCGAAACCCAATAATGCCGGACATGATTGTCAATGCGGCAGCAGGCCGACCACAGTCTTATAAAAGGTTACAGGTAAACACTCAATGATTAGACGTCTTGGCGGTAAATGAGCTTTCTGAGCATGGATTTAAGCATATCCACGTCCTGATCACTATAGCCGTCGAGCACTTCTTTTTCAAAACGTTGTGCACGCAGTTGAACGTTTTTTAAGTGCTCATGACCAGCAGACGATAGAACCAGGCGATCATTTTCGAGCTTGTTCAGATGGCCATTGTCGCAAAGCCATTTCACCGACATTGCGACCGATGCCATATCAACGCGGATTGCCTCGCTCAACTCTGCTGTGGTCAGCTCTGACGAGTGGCTTAAGTGAACGATGATGCGGGCGTGTGATACCGGTATGCCTTCATCCTGAAGCTCGCGGTAAAACGGGTCGGAAATTTCCCAATAGCTTCTAAGCAGGAGCGGTACAATGAAATCATCATTTGATGACAGCTCTTCGCCGTCTGGCACCGCCATTTTGGCTGCCGGATGGCGGGCGGCAATGGTATATTGACCATTGGTATAAAGGAGCGGTTTTTTATTGCAGGTATCGAAATATTCTACTTCACCGATAAAAATAAGATGATCACCACCTTCGTAGGTCCCAACATTTTTACATTCGAGGTGAGCCACGGTGCCAGCAAGCAGCGGCAGACCACATTTGCTGTCCGCAAGTTCAACATGATCGAACTTATCATCGCTGGTTCGGGCAAAATTATTGGAAATATCCATTTGATCCGACGCAAGAACATTGACCGCAAAATGCGTCGCGTCTTTAAGAGCGTCGAGACTTTTTGATTTTTTATCAAGGCTCCAGAGGATCATTGGCGGGTCAAGACTAAGGGAACTGAACGAATTTACCGTCAGCCCGATTTTGGTACCGTCAGGCGCTACGGCCGTAATCACGGTAATTCCGGTTGCGAATTTCCCGAAGCAGTTTCTAAGTGTTTTTACATCTATATCTTTTGTCATTGCTTACTCTAACCTTCATGGAAATTTATAAATTTCCAGACTGCTTTCACCTTTTTTAAGACGGCGTCTCACTTCGTCTTCTTTTTCTTCACGGGCCTGTGCGGCATCAATAACTTCCTCGATGCGCTCCGCTGGTATCACCACAAGCCCGTCCCGATCACCAACAATAACATCCCCGGCATTTATTTCAACATCACCAATAGTTATTGCATCACCGACCGAACCACCACGTTCTTTACCGGTTCCAAGGATATTAAGCCCGCGAGCAAAAACTGGAAAATTGAGCGCCTCTATATCGTCGGCATCGCGTACGCGCGCATCAAGCACCAATCCCTTTAATCCTTTTTCCTGCGCTGAACAAGTAAGTATATCACCCCAATATCCGGCGTCAGGCGTTCCTGCAACACTACCGACCAGAATGTCGCCCGCTTGCGCCTGATAAATCGCTTCATGGAGATTAATATTGCTTCTGGCCAAGCAATGAAGCGGAAATGCGGGCCCGCATAATTTCATTGTCTGCGAAATTGGTTTTATCACTCCCGGAAGGGCGCCGATCTGTCCGACGGCTTCATGAATGGTGGCTGTTGCGTATTGGCCAAGTTTTTTAATCAGTTCAGGATCGGGCCTCATCTTCAGTCTTCCCGACTTTGAAGGCTGTGATATTTGTTGGCCTCACGTGCGTCGTCAAGACGCATACCACTTTCAAGGGCGGCACGGATTTTCTCTTCTGCTGCTTCAATGGCTTCTGCGGTTGCCAGAACTTTTTCCTCGTGTTCTTTGGGAATTACAATCACACCGTCGCTATCACCACGCATCAGATCGCCCGGATGAACTCTGGCGTCACCAATATTCACCGATACATTCGTTGCCTCCACTTGAACGCGGTCTTTACCAGTACGCATTGAATAGCTGCGACTATAGACCGGGTAGCCAAGTTTTAGGCACATGTGAACATCGCGGCATGCGCCGTCAATCACTGTTCCCGCCACGCCATTTTTATGGGCAAGGTATGTAAGAATATCGCCCCATACGGTCGCGTCCTCGCGTCCACCATTATCAAGAACAACCACACTTCCCGGCTCTAGATCATCAATATAATCACCGACGGTGCCCGGCACCACACCCGCGGGACCGTAAAGAATAGTGTAAGCACGGCCGGTCATTCTGAAATTATGATCACGCGGTTTTATGCCAAGGCATTGACCTTTTATAGCCAATTTATCGAGAGCATCACTTATCGTGGCCGTGTCCAATTTCGAGGCACGTTCTACTGCTTGATCCATTTTGTTCTCCTAATCATTATCGCCAATAGACAAAACCATTGGCAGTGCCTGTGCCAGCTTCGGACCGATAGCACGGCACATAATCGATCATCTCGCCATGCAGCGACGTATCAAACAATACACCCGCAGCTGATATCCAGTTTTTAAGTTCAGACGTTCCAGTTTGAAAATAACCTTCATCAAGATTTGTAAGCACGTCGGCATCGCGACTTTCCAATGCTTTCATAAACAATTGGTCGAGATCTTCATCAATAACAAAATGGCTCATGCCCCCAGACCCAATGATAGCGACCTTTAAATCGCTATCCCAGTTTCTGATCGCTCGTCCGACCATACGGCCAAACTCAAAGCATCGTTTTGCTGTCGGTTGATTGGGCGGAAAAAACGTATTGGCAATGATCGGAACGTTTGGCACCACATTGTCGCGCATCATCTGTCTGTAAATATAACCAAACGCGTGGCCAACGCCCGACGACCAATGCTTTTCATGTTTTGGTAGTTTGGTCATTTGCGCGACATCGAAACCATCTTTGGTCGCCTGCTCAATGATCAAGCGGCCGAGTTCTGGATGCCCGGGATACTCGGTATATTCCGAAGGATTATGACCATCTTCTGCTTCATGGATGCCGGGGGCCATCAACGGAATTTGTTCGGCGCTTGCCGGCTCGTTAAAAAGAGTTTCCCCCGAAAATACTGTAAAAGCCGGTATCATGTCTTCATTGAATATTTCTTTTTGGTCATTACCCATGATGATGGCCACATCCGGTTTCACTTCGTCCCAGATATCAGCCATTTTTGATATCGCGTCCTGACAGCGGCCATGGCGTATGGTTCGTTGTTCAAGCGAAGCCTGCTCACCCAGATTTTCAGGTTTACGAAGTTCTTTAAGCTCTTCAAAGGAATAGTTTTGGAGTCGAAAAGGATGGGACGGGCGATTTTGATCAGCCTTTACACGCATCAACCACTGCTGCGGTGTGGTTGACAGAGTCGGTCCGTGCGACGTCCACATTCCAAGTACGATTTCGGCCATTTATATTATTCCCTGAGTTTTAATGTTATTATAATAACAGCAGCTTTTTGAGAGTCAACGCCGTATGATCACAAAAGGCGTCTTAGATACTCGATAAATTTTTCCTGCTCTTTTGGTGTAAGCGGTTCCAGTGTTTCCTTGCTCGCCTCGGCGCCAAGGGGAATAACTTTATCAACGACATCTCGCCCTTCATCGGTGAGATCTAGAATGTGAAGACCAGGCCCTTCATCAACAAAACTTGAGGTAATCATGCCTTTTTTTAGGAGACGATCAACAAGACCGTGAACATTACCCGGCTCCATGCCTATGCGTCGCCCAAGCTTATTTTGCGACGTTGGACCTTTTTTACGAAGCGACGTCAGTGCAGAAGTTTGCATCGGGCTAAGACCAGTGTCCGAAATTTTTTTTTGCATCCGGTTTCGCGCCTTATGAAATACACGCCTGAGTAAATGGCCAACCTGATTTTCCAAACCGGATTCTTCAATGTCATGATTCTGGGTCAAGAAATACCTCTCTTCAATCAATTAATCTGTTATGATAATAAGTATTGTCGCAAAAATGCTCTTTGTGATCAAGCCCAATAAAGAAACAATAAATAAAGAAGAGTAAAAGCTTAATTATGCAGGATACACTGGAAACTTCGATCTATGTAGATGCTGATGCCTGTCCGGTAAAGGATGAAATTCTTAAGGTCGCTTACAGGCACAACACCCCGGTATTTTTGGTCAGCAATCAGTGGATGCGCATTGACGCCGGCCCGCTTGTAAAGAAAATTGTCGTGTCTGCAGGGGCGGACGAGGCCGACAACTGGATCGCAGATCACATCGGTAAAAATGATATATCCATAACGGCAGACATTCCCCTTGCCAAACGGTGCCTTGAGGCCGGGGCCACTGCATTGGGGCCTACCGGAAGGTTATTTTCAGCTGACAACATAGGTATGGCCTTGGCAATGAGGGAACTAAAGGCGCATCTGAGAGAGACCGGAGAAAGCAAGGGTTACAACGCGAGCTTTACCAACGCCGATCGATCAAATTTCCTGCAGGAACTGGACCGGCAAATCGTCTTACTCTCCAAACAGACTTAAGCCACCCACTTCAACGTTAACTATAGATCATAATACTTTATTCATCATTAAGTGGTAGTATTTCTAGCTATCAAAACTATCCTGGGGTTAAAGTTATGACAGTTCTAAATAGATTGAAAAGCATCTTTTCCAACGCACCAGATAATGACGAGGTCGCAAGTCGCGATCTTATAGGCGCGCATTTAAAAAGTGTCGATGATTTTCGGGATTTTCATCTGGGAAACATTTCTTCCACGGACCCCAATGAAAAGAAAGAGCCGTATTTTAAATCAATAAGCTCTGAAGTTCACAAGAATTTTGTCTATGCAGAAGAGAGACTAGCTGACTTGCTATCGGAAGACGACGACGGTAGAGAAATCCTACTAAAGAACGATCTTGAGTATGACACAGATATGCAAACCAGCTGGACGGACGCGGTTTCGACAGTCTCGCAAGAATTATCCAATGATGAAATCGAGGACTAAGCATTCCAATATTTATATTATGGTTAAGTAATATTAAGCCTGTTTAGTAACTAGTTCTTTACGAAAGGCTAATAAAGTTGGATCTGCACGTATTTTCCAAGGTTATCGAAATGGCTGATATCAAAAAACTTCATAAAATTATCCAAGAAATGGGTAGTGACCCAAATGTTTCCATGCACGAGCTAGTACGTGAAGTGCTCAAGCGGGATAATGATTATAGCGATTATTACCTTGATAATATATCAGATCAAGAAGATGAAAATATAGACCCACAGGTTTCAGATGACCCTCCCCCAGATTCTGAAAATATTTTACAAGTACAGTCCCGGCTCGAAAACTTCCTTAAGCAAGATCAAAGTCTTGCAAAAATGGAGGCATATGAAAGAGAGGCCACGACCCTGGAAACACTCGAACGACTTAAGAGCAAAGTAAAAACCAGTTGGACCGAACTCGTCAAACCCTCTAACTCAAAATCGGGCATCGACGAGTAATTTTTCTTTAGCCTTGACCTCACCCCTTTAATTGTTAGGCTTTGATAAAATCCAAAATGGAGGGGAGAATGGAAACTTACGGTTTCTTATCAATCATACCGCCGCTACTGAGCGTATTTCTGGCTGTATATACTCGAAACATCATTGTGTCGTTAAGTGTCGGTGCTCTAAGCGGCACTTTGATACTAAATTCCTTCAATCCTTTCTTTGCCACTGTTTCCTTAATGCGCGATCACGTCTTTGTTCAGGTTTCAAGCCCGTCAAACACGCAGGTCATTATCATCACCCTTATCATTGGTGGCTTTGTCAAGCTGCTGGAAGAGTCCGGTGGGGCACGGGCCTTTTCAGCGTCAATTGTGCGTTTCGTTTCAAGCCCGCGAAAAGGGCAGCTCGCAACATGGGTTTCCGGTATCAGCGTATTTTTTAGCGATACCGCCAATTCACTTATTGTTGGCCCGCTGTTTCGTCCGGTCTTCAAAGAACTGAAAATTTGCCGTGAAAAGCTTGCCTATATTATTGACACCACAGCATCACCGGTCGTAATCCTCATCCCCGTGGCGAGCTGGGGGGTCTATATCATGAGCCTCATCGATAATTCCTATACCGCCATGGGAATTGAAGCGGATCCGTATGCGGTACTATTGGATGTATGGCCCTATCAGTTTTACGCATTTCTCGCGCTTTTGGCGGTACCGATGATCGTCTCAACAGGCAAAGATTTTGGGCCGATGGCTAAGGCACAAAAGGCTTACCTGGAAAATGAAGATAATCACATTGCCGAGGTTCACGAAGAAGAACAACCAAGCCTGATGGTGGTTATTCTTCCTTTCACCATCATGATAGTGGTTCTAGGCTCAGTACTTGGGTATTATGCAATGACGGAAGGCATAAAAAGTATTCATGTTAACGCCGGACTTTGTCTTTCCTACATTTTTGCCTCAATGGGATGCGCATATGTTATGAAGCGTTATCAGGGAAAATCATATGACCAATCGATGAATAGTTTTTTCAAAGGGGTTGGCGATTTAATTCAGGTGGGGGCAATCCTGGCACTTGCCTGGGCGCTAAGCTCTATCTGCCGGGAACTTGGCACAGGGCAATATCTTGCAGAATTAATCGGTGACAGTTTAAATCCGGTTTATTTTCCGATCGCTGTTTTCTTTTTCGGCGCGATGATGTCTTTTGCTACTGGATCTTCTTTCGGAACATTTGCAATTTTGATGGCGACCACATTGCCGGTCGCAAATATACTCGGTGCCGACCTGGTTCTGACCATTGCTGCAATTCTCAGTGGGGGGTTGTTTGGCGATCATACATCGCCAATCTCGGACACGACAGTACTAGCCTCAATGGGTGCAGGATGCCCACATATAGATCACGTATCAACCCAGTTTCCCTACGCGGTTATTACCGGAACCATGACTATTTGTGCCTTTATTCTGCTGGCAATGTACCAGACACCTTATGTGATTTTGATCATGATGGTGGTTCAATATATCGCAATTCGTCTGATTATGCAGCGATGGGGACGATGAAAAATACTTCTTTAAATATGTACAGCCTTCCTCTAGGGTTATAAAAAATAACATCAAGGGAGTTTCATGGAAGATTACGGCGTTTGGTCTATTTTGCCACCAGTATTAAGTATTGCACTGGCAATCTACACGCGAAATATAATTTTTTCATTGGCGTCAGGGGCGTTTAGTGGAGCATTAATTGTCGCGAATTTTAATCCGTTTATGGCATTTGCCGAAATCCTTGAAAATCATGCCTTTGTCCAGCTTGCGGTACCCTCAAATAATCAGGTCATAATCGTTATGTTTACCATAGGTGGATTTATCCATATGCTTGATAAATCTGGTGGTTCACGTGCGTTTGCTGGTTTGATGGTAAAATTTATTGGTAGTCCGGTAAAAGCGCAATTCGCATGCTGGGGAACCGGTCTAAGTGTGTTTTTTACCGATAGTGGTAACGCCCTTATTGTCGGCCCGCTCTTTAAACCCGTGTTTCGCCGACTTGAAATATGCCGCGAAAAACTTGCCTATATAGTCGATACGACAGCAGCTCCTTTAAGCATTCTAATTCCGTTTGTTGGCTGGGGTGTATATATCATGTCGCAAATTGAGAATGCCTATACCTCTATCGGGCTCGAAGGCGAACCATATCTGGTCCTGCTATCGGTCTGGCCATACCAATTTTACGCCTTTCTCGCGCTTGTTTCTATTCCTATGATACTCAGCACAGGTAAGGACTTCGGCCCAATGGCAGAAGCTCAAAGCCGTTATAACAGACAGCTGCGTGACGGTACACTTGATGATGTTAGCGCAGCAGGCGAAGAACAAGCGAAAACACCGCCGCTTAGCACAGTACTGCTACCACTTTCAGTAATGTTTGCGACAATGGTGATTTATATTGGGTTTTTCGCATATACAGAAGGTGTCAAGAGCGTCCATGTGCGCGCGGGCATTATTCTGTCTTATCTATTTGCGTCATTTGCATGTGCCTATCTGATGAAAAAGCATCAAAACAAACCTTTCGATGAAAGCCTTGGCCTGTTTTTTGAAGGAATGCAAAAACTTGTCTTTATGTGTATGCTACTTGTGCTTGCATGGACGTTGAGTTCTTTATGCAATGAACTGCAGACAGGCGCATATCTAGCGACACTGATCGGTGATAGAATTGAACCAAGCTTCTTTCCGCTTATAGTTTTCTTCCTAGGCGCGATCATGTCATTTGCCACCGGGTCATCTTACGGAACATTTGCAATTTTAATGATCATTGTTGTTCCAATTGCTCATACATTGGGTGCACCAATGATCTTAACGATAGCGGCGGTACTCAGTGGCGGTCTGTTTGGCGACCACACATCGCCCATATCCGATACGACGGTACTGGCTAGTATGGCGGCAGGCTGCGCCCATATTGACCATGTCTCGACCCAATTTACCTATGCGGCACTTAACGGTTTCATGACGATGCTGGCCTTTGTGGTCGCAGGCTTTTATCAAACACCCTACATTATTTTCCTAATAATCATTGTCCAGTATTTCAGCATTCGCTTGATGATGAGGCTTTATGGTCATGACGCGCGTGGTGAGACTTAGTTTCCCTAAGGTGAAAATTACAGTTCCAATAAGGAATAACTAGTAAATTTATCTATTATTCATCGATTTACTCTAATCCACACGCTTTCCCCACTATAAAACCAGCTCATCCTCAAGCATCATATTTTTCTAAAGATTAAAACCATCCAGTCAAACGAAAAACAAACTCGGGTTTTAAAATTAGAGAAGGAAAATTTATGTCTCAGGAGAAATATCTTATTCACTGTAACGATGGTGAAGACAATCTAGAAGGTGCAACTATATCTTTCTTATTTGCGACCACAGCTGCAAAAAGGTGCGAAACTGTGGTACTATTGGTGGCAGGAGCATCGCAGCTTTGTATAAAGGGTGGCGCGGATGGATTGGTTGCAGAAGGGATGGAACCACTATCAGATTTGATAGATCAATATATCGGTCATGGAGGAAAACTATGGTTGTGCCCTGTTGGTGCTAAAATCAGGGGGATCACCGAAGATGATCTCATAATGAACACAGAATTTGGTGGCGCAACTAAAGCGATGGCTTACATGGAAAGTGGCGCTAAACTACTTGCATAATACATTAAGGATTAAGAATAATGGGAAAAATTTATAACAACATAGTTGAAACTATTGGCAACACACCGGTTGTTAAATTAAACAAAGTTGGACCGAAAAATATCAATATTTACGGGAAGCTTGAATATTTCAATCCGCTTGGTTCCGTAAAAGACAGACTGGCGTTAGGCGTTATAACCGCTGCGGAAGAAGCGGGCGAGCTTAAACCCGGCGATACGATCGTCGAAGCTACATCTGGTAATACTGGCATTGCCCTTGCCATGGTTTGTGCGCAGCGCGGCTATCAACTAGTGATTACCATGGCGGAAAGCTTCAGTGTGGAACGGCGCCGTTTGATGCGGTATCTGGGCGCCAAAGTGGTTCTGACACCTGCATCGCAAAAAGGGTCCGGCATGGTGGCAAAAGCAGAAGAGCTTGCAAAAGAGCACGGCTGGTGGCAATCAAAGCAATTTGAAAACCCTGCCAATGCGGACATCCACGAAAAAACCACTGCAGTGGAGATACTTGATGATTTTTCTGAAATTGGTCTTGATTACTGGATCACTGGCTTTGGTTCTGGCGGAACCGTAAACGGTGTCTCTCGGGTCTTAAAAGAAAGAAGCCCCAATACCAAAATCATTGTAACCGAACCTGATAATGCTCAGCTCCTTGCTAGTGGCATTCCTCAAGCCCGAAATGCTGATGGATCGAACGCTGAAAGTCATCCAAACTTCCGCCCTCACCTTATGCAGGGCTGGTCACCGGACTTTATTCCGCGCTTAACGGAACAAGCCATCCATAACGGAACAATTGATGATCTTGTTCCTGTCGATGGTAACTTCGCTTTGGAATGTTCGAAAAATCTTGCACAAAAAGAAGGGATTTTTGTGGGCGTAACAGCGGGAGCTGGCCTTGCTGCTGCCCTTGAGATTGCAAAAACCGCACCGGATGGTTCAAACATTCTGGTTATGCTTCCTGATACGGGCGAGCGCTACTTAAGTACACCACTCTTTGACTGGGTGGCGACCGAAATGACAGATGAAGAAATCGAAATTTCCAAATCGTCACCTAATTACCGCTTCGATGTGGCGCCGCCTGCCACCGAAGAAAGTAAAAAAAAAGAAGCGCCACTTGATGAAACCGCAGTCAAAGAAGTTGCTACCATGACAACCGATACGGATAAACCCATCGTCATGTTTGCTCTCGAATGGTGCGAATTTTGTTGGTCTGTGAAAAAAATGTGTGCCGCCTACGGAATAGAATTTAAATCTGTCGATATTGATGCGCTGGAATATCAGGAAAACAACCGCGGCGGGAAGATACGTGCTGCGCTTAGAAATAAAACCACGTGGGATACTTTTCCACAAATTTTTATTGGCGGCGATTTTGTTGGCGGCTGTACCGATGTCTTTGATGGCTGGAAAGATGGAAGTCTTCAAGAAAAACTTGCGAAACAAAATATAAACTTTAAGAATAATGTCAGCAAAGATCCTTATAGCTTCCTTCCAGGCTGGCTGCATCCGAGGTAGATTATTTGAAAATAAATACATCAAGAATACATAAACGCATTGCGGCGCTAGCTGAAATCGGAAAAACGTCCGATGGCGGCTCGCGCCGAATTGCCCTTACCAATGATGATATTGCCGGACGGGACCTTGTTATATCCTGGATGAAAGAGACTGGCCTCGACGTTCAGGTCGATCAGATCGGTAATATTTTTGCGACCCTAAAGGGCAAGACCAGCGGCAACCCGATTATGATGGGATCACACATAGATACAGTCGGTAACGGCGGACATCTTGATGGGTGTTACGGTGTTATTGGTGGTCTTGAGGTTATAGCCACATATGTGGATAGCGATGAAATACCCAACCACGATCTTTGCGTCGCCATTTTTACCAACGAGGAAGGCGTGCGCTTTCAGCCGGACATGTTGGGATCTCTTGTTTATGCTGGTGGCATGAGCGTGAACGACGCCCATAATATTGTCTCCACCGACGGTAAAAAACTCCTTGATGAATTAGCCAATACCAACAGTCTCGGCTCGATGGAGTGCGGATCAATTATACCTTACGCTTTCATCGAATTACATATTGAACAAGGACCAGTACTCGAAAATAACAATAGCTATATTGGAGCCGTTGGAGGCGTTCAGGGAATTTCATGGACTGGAATTACATTTAAAGGGCAGTCGAACCACGCAGGTACGACGCCAATGAACCTACGTAAAGATGCCGCATACGCCGCATCACGCCTTACCGTTTCGGTTCGCGAAATTACCGAGAGCATTGGTGACGGACAAGTTGGAACCGTCGGTGTAATAACCCCTAAGCCAAATCTTATAAATGTTGTGCCCGGTGAGGTTCACATGACCGTCGACCTCAGGAACATCGACAATCAAAAGTTAAAAGAAGCCGAATTCCTGCTCGAAGAAGTGATTGAATATATCTGTCTTGAGGAAGGCGTTACGGCTGAAACAAATCAGCTTGTCAGGTTTGAACCAGTGGTCTTTGACAAAAGGATATCAGATCTCATTGCCAATGTTGCCTATGAACAAGGACTAATTTGTACACGCCTTAATTCAGGTGCCGGTCATGACGCGCAGATGATGGCCCGCATCTGTCCAACCGCGATGATCTTCGTCCCCTCAAAAGATGGCATCAGCCATAATCCCAAAGAGTACACTTCCAAAGTACATCTTGATGCCGGAGCAGAGGTGCTGTTGTCTGCCGTTGCCCAACTGGATTCTGGAAAAACCCTCTCCTAAGCTCTTCACTTTAAGTATTTTTGACAATACTATTGACAAATATATATTGACAAGATTATTGTCGTTATGTCGTAACGCAAATTCTATTTCTTAGAGAGAGAGATGAAACATGAAAACCGAAGCCAAAAGATTAAATGCCGTCATTCGTGACATTCGCCTATGCTTCAACATTCTTTATGACAGAGCGAACGACCTGCATAAAGATCTTCAGATCAATGCTTCTATGCGAGCGGTTATGGAAAGCCTATCTCACGGCGAAGAGAAAACGGTGCCGACAATCGCCAAAGAAAAAAATGTTTCACGTCAACATATTCAGATAATTGTAAATGTCCTGCTTGAAGACAATCTGGTTCGCAGCGCTGTTAATCCAGATGATAGACGAACCTACCTCATTTCCATGACAGAACTTGGCAGAGAGAAATATTCAGAAGTACAAAGCCGGGAATTTACAGAACTTCAAAAACTATGCGATTTATTTACGACGGAGGAGCTAAGGGTAACGTCAAAAACACTTCAAAAATTAAGCAAAACACTTAAAGGAAAAACAAATGACTGATCAGAATGACAACAAAAAAAACAAATACCTGAAGGCAGTCACAATCGGAGCAACACTTTTTTTCGCGTGGTGCATCCTGCTAATGTGGTCCTGGAATGTGCTGGCGGTTGATTTATTTGAACTTCCTGCGGCCCAATTCAAGCACGCATTTGCACTGTGTTCTGTAACCATGTCTATGTTTTGTTTTCTAAGAATATCAGCAAAATCAAGACGGCATCTTTCAAACGAAGATTAGTAAAATGACTTTACGAAAAGCCATTGTCCGTCAATTCAAAAACCCCCATGGCCCATTAGGGCACCTTGCTGGATGGATAATGGCTAATCGCAGTTCGAATATCGAAAGAAATCTTTGGACTATTGAAAAACTAAAGATCAATCCAGGAGATGCGATTTTAGAAATCGGCTGTGGCCCAGGGATTGCCCTCAGTGAAGCCTCTAAATTTATTGATGAAGGACAAATAATTGGCCTTGATCATTCTCAAACCATGATCAAGCAAGCGGCTGTCCGGGTTCGAAAACATAATCGTGGAAATAAAATACAGTTGGTATTGGGAACATTGAACAATATAAGTGAGCGGAACCAATTATTTGACAAAATTTTTTCGGTCAATGTCGTTCAGTTCTGGGACAATCAAGAAACAGAATTCAAACGGATGTTTTCATGTCTTAAAAAACACGGCATTGCCGTAACCACCTATATGCCTAGAGCGCGAAACTCCACCAGAAAAGACGCTTTAGAGATGGCGGATATGGTCGCAATGCACATGAAAAATGCCGGTTTTCTAGAAATTAAAATAAGCGAACTGGCGACAAAACATGTCCCCACAGTATGTATCACAGGCCAAAGGCGGTAGTCTTAAGCTACGCCCATGTATTTTTGTCAGTTCAACGAAGGTGCATCACATTCAAAATCGTCATCGCCAATGGCACGACAAAAATACGGAAAGCGGTTATTTTTCCAATAATCAAGCAGTCCAATGCTAATCAGGTAATCCCTAAACTCTTTTTGCCTAAAGAGCGGACGCGCTATGGGATAATAAATACGTGACAAGATAAAGCCCTTATTTACAAATGTATTTTTAAAATCATTGATAAATGTCCCACCGTCTTGAACCATATAAATGCCGTAGCTTGTATCGATACCGTTCGCCAGATCTTCCTTCAGCAAGGCTTTAGCAGCATCGCGCTTTGATGCATCAAAAAATGCATCGGTGTATATATCAAGTCTGTTTTCCAGTTCCTGATCAGAGCCCTGCTCATAACTCTTAAAAAAGCTGCTCATTTCATCGCGGGCCCGGTCCCTGTTCCCATTCCAGATTGCTAAAAGCGCCCGATCAATTTTTCCAGCTACAAAGCCAAGCTCGTTACTCGCTTTTTCCATACTTGGTAATGCTTTTCCCACATCACCCTTCGCATGATAAAACATCCCAAGAGCACTATGATTAATAGCGACCATTGGCGCAAGCTCTATGGCATGCTCAATGGCCTCAATGGCTCGGTCCTGATTTCCCACAGCAGAAAAATGAAGCCCTTGCCACAGCCAGGCCGTCGCATTATTGGGGTTTAAGAACGTTGCCTTTAATATGGAATCTTCCGATCTTTGAAACTCAAGCAGGCTCAGATAAACCAGACTCTTTACCGCCCAAGCTTGTGAAAGTTCTGGATCAAGAGAAATGGCCCGGTCCGCAGCGTCCGTGGCTAGCGGAACAACGATTTTCGATGAGTATTTTTTATTATAATAACTTGGCAAAACGATGTAGCTGGTGGCAAGATCAGCCCAGGCTTCAGCATAATCCGGGTCAAGCGAGACCGCCTGACCAAGCAGTTCAATAGCTCTCTCTATATTGGTTATATTGTCTGCGAGCCCCGATGTACCCCGGTCCAAAAACAGTTGGTGACCTTGCAAGTACAGAGCATAGGCTTCGATATTATGTGTTGGGACATCACCCGTTGTGTTCCCGCCAATAAGCTCAACCTTTAACGCATCGGCGATCTGTTTGCTGATATCATCTTGAATCGCAAAAATGTCATTGAGCTCACGGTCATAATTTTCTGACCAAAGATGGCTATCGCTTCTCGTATCAATGAGCTGAGCGGTTATGCGGATGCGATTACCTGAACTTCTAACCGATCCTTCAACAATATAGTTTACGCCGAGCAATTCTGCAATTTCGGGAACCGATAGATTTTGCCCCTTAAGCGAGAACGCCGTTGTTCGCGATGTGACATCCAATTCCCCAACAGCTGTAAGTACATTTAGGACTTCTTCAGATACCCCATCACCAAAATATTCCTGATCACCATTAGCACTTAGATCAACAAATGGCATAACCGCAATTGAAAATGGAGCATCACCAACAGCAGCCACCTGCATTTCACGAGCTTCATCGGTGTTATTTGAGAGTTGATACTGATTATAAAGTAGTAGGCCAATGACAAACACGAGAACTGCAATCGTCAGATAGGCGGCCGTTTGTCTACTGATCTGCGATGACACTTTTCCTTGGTACTTGTCATTTCCTACAGCCTGAGACTTCTGATCTTCCTTGATGTCTCCAACAAATTGAAATCCGCGGCCACGTGTTGTCTTAATGTATTTTTGAAGATCGCCATCATCACCCAGAATTTTTCTCGCGGACTTTACACAGCTCGATATTGTTGTGTCAGATACGACCCGTCCCTGCCACACTTCGTCAATAATTTCGTCGCGGGTTACCACGCGACCTACATGTTTAATAATGAAATATAAAAAATCAAATATCTGCGGTTCCACAGGTAACACAGCACCATCTTTGCGCAGCTCAAACTTCTTAGCATCCAATTCAAAATTATCAAATCGATATATCATACTACTTCCTGAGTTGTGCATAATATATATTAAAGAAAATAACGCGTCCAGCGTCAATAACGCCCTATTTTCCTCACTTCTTCACAATTTCCCCATGCAATCCCCACATAACAATCGGCTAATTTCAGCTATTTTTCAGCTGCTCCTCAAGCATGTTTTTTAGAAAACCCTATAACTATCATCATGAAACAAATCACATCAGGTGGTTAAAAAATTAAAAGAGAGTAATTCAAGGATTAAGACTATGAATATGATGGCTAAAATAACAACGAATAATGAAGTTGATGTATTTACTCGTTATGCCAAATGTATCGAAACCTCCAATCGCGTAAGCTGGGATATTGAAGACGACGTCATCCGCGGTCGTCATTTTGATATATCACAAAAATTTCTTCCCGACACTCTTTCACAGGTAGAAGATATAGAAGGACTCTGTGCAGATGATAAAAAATTCCTCAGCCAAATTCAGGGCCGCACCTACGCTAACATCTTTGGTCTTGTCGAGCGCTTTATCAATACTAAAATTCTTGAAATCGGGCAGGATTATAGTTTCGGTGATCAAGTCGCTCTGGAAGCTTTGGTTCGTTTTAGTCAAGAAGAACTAAAGCATCAGCAATTATTTCGAAAAATCGATGCAATGTGCAACGACGTAATGCCAGAAGGATACTCCTTTGCCGCAAGTCCAAATGATATTGCCCACGCTGTTCTTAGTAAATCAACATGGGCGGTGCTTGCGCTGACACTTGATATTGAACTGTTCACTCAAGCGCATTATCGCGACAGTATTGATCTGACCGAAGGACTGTCTCCACTATGGAAAGATGTCTTCCTTTATCATTGGAAAGAGGAAAGCCAGCACGCCATCCTCGACGAGTTTGAATGGGTTCGTCATGATCAAACTATCACGGCAGAGGAACGCGATCTGGGCGTAACAGACTTTATTGAACTTATTGGTGCCGTTGACGAAATCATCCGGCAACAAGCAACAGCAGATGTTAATTATTTCGCAGCCGCATGTGGCCGTGCGGTTTTGCAAGATGAACAAGTGAAAATCGAAAAAGCAACTCTGGCTGCATATCGTTACCAGTATATCTTCTCCGGCGTCGGTCATCCACATTTTGGAAAAGTGCTCACAAGTATGATCACTCCAGAACAAGGTGAGCGCATTCATGCGGCGCTCTCTAGCATATCGTAACTACCACTAACAATGAGAAGGGTGCGGTCCCTCTTCCCAGGACCACCCCTTTCCATGCAATCTTAATTATCAAGTAAAAGGCAAGAAAATGACAAAATTAAAAACAAAGAAGAAAACTTCTCTTATGGCAATTCTATTTGGCTTCATTTCCTATTTGGGATTTTTGATGGCCTTTAATTACCACATCGCCTTTATCGGCGATTTACTCGTTCCTATCAGCGTTGATAGTGCTCGTCAGGGCAGTCTTTTATCATCAATTTTTATTGATGTTGGCCTAGTCGCGCTATTTGGTATTCAACATACCATTATGGCCGACCCAATATTTAAAAAGTGGATTATGCGGTTTATACCGGAATGTTATGAACGACCATTATTTGTAGCTGCCTCAAGCATTGCGCTCGCGTTTTTAATGTGGCAATGGCGCAGTATAGACGTTGTTGTATGGCAAGTCGACGCTATCTGGGCACAAGCGATAATCTGGGCCTTATTTGCAAGTGGCTTCGTAATCTTATTCTTTGCTACTTTCTTGATCGACCATTGGCATCTATTTGGTTTAAAGCAAGCTCTGGGCCGCGATTATGAAGGTTCTGTTCGTTTCGTAACGCCCTCACTTTATAAACTGGTTCGCCATCCCATGATGACTGGAATATTCATTGCGGTATGGGCGATCCCAACCATGACAGTGGGACATTTTATATTTGCCGCTTCCATGACGATTTATCTTCTCGTCGGCATTCGATTTGAAGAAAAGAAACTCGTTCAGGAACTGGGGGGGCAATATGAACTTTATCAAAAGAATGTACCGGCACTTTTGCCAAATTTAAAGAAAAAATCCAACCCTGTTGTCATGGGTTCAGAATAATTCGACCGATGAGAGGTAGTAAGATGAACAAGAAAAATAACGACACTAAATTCGAAAGCATATTTGACGAATTCATGTATGAAGTTCAGGATGTTATCGACCTTCTGACACACGTGCTTGGGGGAAAATCAACCGCGTATTCAGTACTTGATTTGCTCAATAATTATAGCCATAGACCTGCCAATGACAACTGGCCGCTCTACGAAAAAAAAGACGTAAAACAAATCAACGCAACCCAAACCTAATCGGAAAATGCAAATTATCATGAGTCTTTAAGAAACAAAATAATTCCCTCCCCAAACTCCCTAAACTGGCAAGCATCACGCTTGCCATTTTTTTATGACTAGTAGAATTTTACGGATATTGAGAAAGAAATTTGGAAAACTTACTAAGCCCGGCTTCCAGAATATCCCTGCTGTTAGCATATCCCATGCGGACATAACCTTCCATATCCATTGCACTTCCCGGAGTGATCATGACGCCTGTTTGTTCAAGGAGTTTTACGCAAAAATCCCGCGAATGCATATCGATATCATATTTAAGCAGCGCCGTTGTGCCTGATTTTGGCTTCACATAGGATATGAGAGGTTCATTTTCCACCCATTGATCAAGAATTTTCAAATTTTCGCGAGTTATTTTTTGGCTTCGCGCGATAATCTTGTCTTTATTTTCGAGTGCAATACTTGCGAATAGATCATCAATCATACCAACACTGATGGTATTATAATCACGGCGGATCGAAACCTCTTTAATCAGTTCTTCTGGTCCCGCAATCCAGCCCAAACGAAGCCCAGCCAGCGAAAAGGACTTTGACATACTTGCTGTACTAATTCCTTTTTCATAAATATCGGCAACTGAAGCGGTAAATCCGCTGCCATGCTGATCACTTCCCCGGTACACTTCATCACATAAAAGATATGCATCACAGGTCCGCGCTATATCGACCAGCTTACTGAGCATAGCTTCATCCATAAGCGCACCTGTTGGATTGTTTGGATTGTTAATGGCGATCAGCTTGGTTTTCGCGCCAACCATCGTTTTTAATGTATTTAAGTTTGGCAGAAAACCATCTTCTTCCTCAAGCTTGAGTATTTTGACATCGGCCCCGTAACTTTCAGGAATTGAATAATGTTGTTGATAAGTGGGAAGGACAGAAATCACCTCATCCCCAGGTGATACCAGCGTTTCGTAAACCAGCGCATTGGCGCCGATAGCCCCGTGTGTCGCAACGATTTTTTCCGGCGTTTGATTATCATACAGCGAGATAATAGCATTTTTGAGACGGTCCGAGCCTTCGATGGCGCCGTAGGTGAGCTTTAAA
This sequence comes from uncultured Kordiimonadaceae bacterium, assembly GCA_963976585.1. GTDB lineage: Bacteria > Pseudomonadota > Alphaproteobacteria > Sphingomonadales > Emcibacteraceae > Pseudemcibacter. The sequence continues at coordinate 5,118 of CAXBLS010000034.1, read as the reverse complement.
GGCAAGAGTTCTGCAAGAATAGTGTCCTTCTGACTGGTTATCTCAAGAAGCTCTTCAATAGTGAGCGATTGGACACACGTTTCTGCGAGATTATAATCGCAGTTATTCTCATACTCGTTCATCCATATCTCGACGCCAAATTCTCTAATTTTCATTTTAATTTCCTTAAAATAATTGTCCGATGTTTAGAAACGTCGCTGTCGCGCCATTTGAGCCTAACCCCATACCGAGATAGATTGGTCCGAGCACTGTATCGATGCCAACAAAGAGACTTGAACTCCACTTAAGATCACTAAAGCTTGCATCTTCCCAACGGTTCCAGACATTTCCGGCTTCTACAGTCCCGCCCACATAAATTGGCATTTCAGTAAGATACTGACGTCCACCCGAAATTCTACGGTAATAAATCGCGGTAAGTACACCACCGTGATTACCCGTTAGTTGCCCAGGTGCAAATGCAGTTAAATTCATAAAACCACCGAGCGGAAATAAATTTGTTTCATCGGGTCTGCCATTATAGGTCGTAGCAAATACCGATTGAAATCCGAGTGTGTTTTTGCCCCACGTGAAGGGCTTATATCCACCAACCACAAAGGTATCAACACCGCTGTCGCCTCCTAGCCAAGATAAAGCATTTTCATAGTTGACCTCGAACGCCAAACCAGAGGTAGGAAATTGAGCATTATCCAGCGTATCTACCAATAAATCAGCAACAAATTTTGTTTGATCAAACGATACTTTACCCACCGTCGGAAATCCTATTCTGCGGTTAAAATTCCCATATGATCGTTGCAAGCCCGCTCTAATTGTACCCCAACGCCCCAGATTGCGACCAGCACCCACTTGAAATGCTAATTGTGATACTCGGACCTGACCAAGTATGGTTCCATCACCACTATCGCTGAGAATATTTTGGTTAACCTTATAACCGCCAGCGTTGGTATAAATATAAAAATTCTCTTTAAAGTCAATTGGTTGGTAAAATTCAGTGAATAAGCTGAATTCCTGCCCCACTTTGAACAGCGCCTGCCATTCGCCTCCCAATGAGTTGATGGCCAGATTGGTGAAACCTGCGGCCAATTGAAAGCCGCTCTCACCTTCAAAATCTTCCTGAAGGGCCAAACCAAACCGGAGATAGTCTTCACCGTCCTCGCGTTGTATGGTCCGGACCTCGACACCTGTTTCGCCATTTTCTTCGACCAATCTGTAATTTACTTCCTCAAAAAGCTCCAATCCATAAATTTCGGTCAGGTCAGCGGAAATCTGCACCGCATTAAATTCCTGCCCTTCTTCGATCGACAGCCTTGACCTGATCAATTCATCCGATACATCCGAGCTATTTTCAATTCTCACAAAATCTATAATTGGTTGATCATGATAATCGTTGCTACGGCTCGCCAAATGGAGGTACCAGTCATCTGAGTTCAGCGCAAGTTTCGCCAGTTGCTGTGTCGCGGCGGTCGCCGCTTCGACACCTCTGGGGATAGCATCGATAGCATTTTCGAAATCGACAAATCCGACATTTTCGAGGTCGGGACGGATAAGGATATCTTGCTCGGTCAATGTGGATAATTGTGCCGCTGATGCTTTATAACTTTGAAGCATGGTCAGTTGATCAATCACCGATGTGAACGAAGTAATTTCATCTTTTTTAAGCAGCGGCGTGCTGATATCTACAACGATTACGATGTCAGCGCCCATCGCGCGGGCAACATTTATCGGAATATTGTTGGCCACACCACCATCAACCAATAGCAACCCATTCAGCTCAACAGGTGGGAATAAAGCTGGGACCGTCATACTCGCAACCATGGCCGATGCCAGACTTCCGTTGTTCAGAACAACTTCCTCGCCATTTTCCAAGTTTGTTGCAACAGCACGAAAAGGAATGGCCAACTGGTCAAATTCTACCACTTGCGTCTTCTGGTTAATCAGATCGCCAAGGGTTAGACGCAGATTATTGGGAGTGATCAATCCTGATGGAAGCTTTAAGTCACCGTCTTCATACCCCACTTTAAATTTGATAAGAAAACCTTCATCATCCTGCTTACGTCTAAATGATTTTTGCCTGCGCGGCGCACTGTTGGAAAGAGTTTCCTGCCAGTCGATATTTTCGAGAATAGACTCTAGCTCATTCGCGGTATATCCAGCCGCATAAAGTCCCCCAACAATTGCACCGAAACTGGTTCCCGCGATCATATCAACAGGAATTTTATTTTCTTCGAGTATTTTAAGAACGCCAACATGAGCCGCGCCGCGCGCACCACCACCGGAAAGCACAAGGCCAATTTTTGGTCTCTCGCTGTCATCAGTCTGTCCGTAGGCGACCGGATGCATAAGAAATACGGCAATCATTTGAATGAAAAATATGGTCTTCTTCAATTTCAGCCTCCGTTCTTCTCGCCGCGTTAGATTTATTATTCCTCGAAAGATAAAAGGATTCTTGTTATATTGCGATAAAATAATAGGGTGGAGCGATCAAAATGTCAGAAATATCAAAGAACCGTGTGCTTTCGATTGATATTTTGCGTGGACTTGTGATGATTCTCATGGCACTTGATCACGTGCGTGATTTTTGGTCCTTTACCAGTTTTTCACCGGAAGATATTGATCAAACGTATGGTGCCCTATTTTATAGTCGCTGGGTTACACATTTTTGCGCACCGGTATTTATTTTCCTTTCCGGTGTCAGTGCCTATCTTCATATGACTACAAAGAATATGGAGAAGAAGAATCTATCGAAGTTTCTTATATACCGCGGTTTCTGGCTGATACTGGTTGAGATTACCTGGATCAGTTTCGCCTGGCAGCTATGGACCTACAATTCTTTTTATCTACAAGTGATCTGGACCATCGGCATCAGTATGATCTGTCTTGCCGGCCTTATTCATCTGCCGAAAAAAGTCATCCTCGCCATCAGCCTTATTATGATTTTTGGCCATAATTTGCTTGACGGGATCGAACCAGAAACTTTCGGTGATTTCTACTGGCTTTGGGATATCCTCCATAATCAAACCTATGTCAGCACACCCGACTTACCAATTCGCGGGTTTCTCACCGGCTATCCTTGTATCCCGTGGATTGGTGTTATGTCGCTTGGTTATGTGATGGGGCAATTATTCACCCACCCCATGCAAGAACGTCACAAAAACCTTTTGAAGATTGGTGGTTCTTCTGTCCTCCTATTTATAGTCATTAGATATACCAACATTTACGGCGATACGGCGCCGTGGGCGTCTCAGGAGCGTGGGTTTGGCTTTACGGTGATGTCATTCCTTAATACGGAAAAATACCCACCGTCGCTGCTCTTTTTGCTGATGACGCTGGGGCCATCGCTGCTGCTTATGCCTTATATGGATAAAATGACTGGAAAAGTCGGTGACTTCCTGCAGATTTACGGCAAAGCACCGTTTCTGTTTTACGTGCTGCATTTGCCGCTCGTGCACGTCTCTTCCTACATACTCTACTATCTTTATTATCAGACACCAGAATCCAGTTTTCGAAATCATTCGTCGTGGGCAGCCAGTTATGAGCCCAGCATGCTGAGATGGTATCTGATGACAGCTTTCTTCGTGATGTTGTTTTATTACCCCTGCAAATGGTTCGGCGAATATCGCCGAACTCATAAGCAATGGTGGCTTAGTTATCTATAGAGTTATTTACTGAATATTTTAGATCACCACCAATGATGGTCATAAGCACTTTCGTCTCGATGATATCATTGGGATCAATTTCAAAGATATTATCGCTCACCACAACAAGATCAGCAAGCTTACCTGCTTCAATTGTACCAGCATCATTTTCCTGATTGCCGGCCCAGGCATTGTTGATGGTGTAGGCTTTTACCGCTTGTTCTACGGTAATTTTCTGCTCAGGTACCCAACCATCAGGATTTTTACCATCAAGCGTCCGCCTCGTCACAGCTGCGTATATCCCGCTGAGCGGTTCAAGCGGTGCCACTGACCAGTCAGAACCGAATGTTACAGTCGCACCCGCATCAAATAAAGATTTGAACGGATAAGTGCCGGCAAGCCGGTCTGCACCGATGCGTTTTTCCGCCCAGCGTCCATCATCAATAGCGTGGTATGGCTGAACTGAGGGAACAACACCAAGCTCAGCGAATTTATTTATCGCGTCTGGTGTCAAATGCTGCGCATGTTCTATGCGTGGCCTGTGGCCCTTAGCACCAATTTCTTCAAACAGTTTGAGGATTTCGTCGTTGGTTTGATCGCCAATACCGTGGATCGCCAACTGCAATCCGTAGGCATGTGCCTCTTCGAGACTGGTTTTCAGGACATCCATCTGCATAAGTGGAAAGCCGTTTGTATCCGGCTCATCGGTATAGGGTTCATAAAACCACGCCGTTGTGCTGCCCAGCGAGCCGTCAACCAGCTCCTTAACGCCACCAAATCGCAGCCAGTTATCGCCTTTACCCTCATTTTTTATTTTCTCAGCAAGTTTGTGACGGTTTGAGATATGAGGAAAATAATAGGCGCGAATTTTAAGACGGCCTTGCTCTTTAGCGCGTTCAAATATTTCGATATTGGCCCAGCTGCTCATATTATGAACCTGAGTAACCCCATTTTCGAGTGCTTCCTGAATACCTGTATCAAATGTGCGGTCAGCCTGTTCCTCCGATAGCTCCGGAATAACTGCCCACACAGCATTCATGGCGTTATCTTTAAGAACGCCCGTCGGCTCTCCGTCTTCATCACGGACAATCGTGCCCCCTTCCGGGTCAGGTGTATCCTTCGTAATGCCTGCGATTTCAAGCACGACTGAATTGGCAATCGCCATGTGACCATCCGTTCTCAGCAGGAACAATGGTTTATCTTGCGTATATTGATCTATCCAGTCTTTATGAGGAAGGTTTCCTTCCCATGCTTCATGGTCCCAAAGACCGCCGACGATCCACTCACCTTCGGGTGATGTGGCTGCATAGTCGCGGACCGTATCAATAAATTCCTGAGAGCTTTTTGTGGATTGAGTTCTGATACCGAGAAGTGATGCGGAGCCATCCATAAAATGGGTATGATTATCAATGAAGCCCGGCAACATTAGATTGCCACCAGCATCAATTTTTTCTGCTGTTAAAGATTTTTCTATCATTAACTCCAT
>CAXBLS010000033.1:0-28778 GCA_963976585.1 uncultured Kordiimonadaceae bacterium | reverse complement strand
AAACCTCTCTTATGCAAATACTTTAAATGGTCTCATAAGCTTTGACGGGGGACAATCTTTATTATTGAACTAATAGATCGTATTTTTCATCAAATATTGGGGAATACGCCAAAAAATAGGCGTTTTATCAAAACGCCTCGACCACAAGAGTAACTTTGATCTCCGAAGGCATTTTCTGATGCCGCTCGCAATATCGTGCCTACCTAATTCTATAGCAGCCTTTTCCATAGTCCGATATTCGTTTATATTATCACTGCCTTCAACATACGCGTATTTAATTTTCGACATATCAAATTTTTCTTTATCAAACAACAAACATTTATCAAGTACGCCAGCCAATTCCAATGAAATCATAGTCATGTAGCATTTATGACAATTACAGCAATTCTTCTCATCCTGTCCAGTTCCATCTCGGCCTCGAATACAAACATGGAGGTTTTTTAGCGCGAGATCAAACTGCTTGAAATACTGGAGCTTTTCAAATCGAGTTACGCCATTTCCATCACCGATTATATTAAGTCGTGTCGTGGAATTTAATGGATCAAATAGGGGGTTTGAACCGAAGGGTCTAGCTGTGAACACGCTGCCAAAATTACCTGGAAAATAAACGCATGAAAAATGTTTCTCGAACAGTAGAGCAACAGAAGCCAAGAATGGTCCATGGGAAAACCTTTCCCAATTAGTCTCTTTGATTCTTGTTTTTCTGTAATTTGATGCCACCAGAATTAAGGTTTGCCCCATCTCATCAACAATTCTCTCTATTCTGCTCCTGTGAATATTAAATTCTTCTATCTTATCGACAGAGAAGTCGAATCCATGGATAAGAATTTTGTATTGTACCCGTTTCTTCCTATAAGCAGTATAAAATGCATCTACTCCACTTGAAAATAGCGCAGCTTCTTCATCAGGTGTCTGTTCGATGACACTTGTTCCATTTTTCGCAATTATTGAGACTTTCGATGTATAATCACCCCACCATTCTGACCAAATACTTAATACGTCCTCCGTAGCATCCATAAGTTTGGGATCGATCGGTAGCGAAATTGTTAGATCTTCCCCTAGATAGGCTGCGACCGGAAGGAGTGCGACCAACCAAGGGTTTCCAGTTTCCGAAATATTAAACTCGGCAGGATATTCGTACCAATATTCCTCTGTTTCACCGTCATTATACTGAACAAGTCCGGTAATACGTTTACGATTATCATCTATATCGGTGATATTTGTCTCTAATAGTTCCATCTTATTTTTCTCAATAATTACACTCTGGTAAGATGATATCAACTTAAACTAAATATTTTGCTAACAAAAAAAGCTTGTATGTTAATAATGGTGGCGCTTACATTAAATATGTATAAGAAAATAGTGAGCAGTAAATTTTGAATAAAGACACCGATAACAAATATCTGGTTCAGGGGAGAGAGTGCGGTGAATGTACAGTTTGCTGCAGGACGCCTACTATAGATACGCCAGAGCTTAAAAAGACGCCTAACCAAAACTGCATAAATTTAAAATCCGAGGGCGGATGTTCTCTGTATCCAGAATGGCCACCAGTTTGCCAAAAATGGTATTGCGCTTGGCGTAATTTATCGGATCTTGATGATAGCTGGCGTCCTGACCGGATAAACATATTGATAGAATTTGCGCGGGAAAATTTCCCGGCTCCGTTTACCAAGCGCGTTGGTTTTCGCTTTACGATCTTAGATCGACACAAGCTAGCTAAGAACAGAAAATTTGCAAAATTTGTCATGCAACAGGTCAGAAATGGCACACCATGCCTCCTTGCTTTTGGGCTTGAAGAAGACACCGAGACAGCAGCCGCCTTTTTAAATTTTGCTCTGGAACGCGCAGTTAAATCAAACAAGATTAATGTTGTGTTGCGCGAACTTGTGAAAGCAATGGAGGCGTGTGAACAAAGGCCAAAAATCAAATTTGCGATTGAAAATGACGAACTAGTTCCGATAAAATAGTACAATTCGCCAAAAAAGATCACAAGTTTGCCACAATTGTCGTATAGTCGCCATAAATACAAGGTGGGAATGTTCCCGCCTTCATGAGGAGGAGAAGATCATGATTAAGAAAAATACAATATTTACTATTATAGGTACCCTGTTTATCGCGTTGGGCCTAACCGCTTGCGGTAACGACGACGGTGGTAGTGACGCAGCCATGAGCGAAGCAACAGAAAGCAGCGCTTCAACCATGGACGCAGCCACTGAAACAGCTGGCGATATGGCAGAAGACGTTAAAGAAACAGCCGGCGAAGCCGCCGACGCTGCAGGTGATATGGCCGATGATGCCATGGAAGCCGCTGAAGACGTTATTGAAGAAGTTAAAGAAGAAGGCGCAGATGCAATGGATGCAGCTAAAGAAAAAGCCGCTGAAATGAACATCACGCCACCACAATAGGCGTTATCTGGTCCAAACAACCGGAAACAAATCACAGTCGAGAGGGTCACCGGGCTTAAGGCCCGGGTCCCTTAAGACATCCGTGGTTCCCATTCTGGGATCCCAAACCACATCGTCACCAGTCCAGCGCGTTGCGTAACCCCGTCTGCGTGCAGCGGCAGTTTTATTGCCTTTTGCACCGTGGATGGTATCTGCGTGATGAATGAGGCAGTCACCGGGTTTTAATTCGTAGCAGATTATATTATCCTCTGACATTGTGGCATCGATATCTGGCATGGTCTCAAGCCCCGCTTCACCATATTCCTGATGCCCCTCACCGCTGAAACTTTGTGGACGGTAGCGGACACCAGTATTGTGCGATCCTCTGACATAGCGCACACCACCACTTTCTTCCGTCACGTCATCCATGGCAAACCAGACGGAGCAAATCTGAGAGCCCTTAACTTTCCAATATGGCCCGTCCTGATGCCATGGTGTCGGTTCAACCGACCCCGGCTCCTTCACTAGTAAATGATCAAAAAACATATTAATCTTAACGGACCCCATAAGTTCTGCAGCGATCCTGGCCGCTTCACTTTCAAAAATAAATTTTCTAAAATCATCGTTGCGCGTCCAGATATACTGGTCGCCAAAAAAGCGGGTTGAAGTATTGGATTTAGCATATTCTTCTGCCATAACGCCTGGATTTTTCATATTCTCGTCGGTAGCGCGGCGTAAAAATTCAACCCATTTTGGATCAAATGCCTCGCTCACCTTAACAACACCATCTTTTGCGTAAGTTTTTTTATGTGTATCGTTCAACAACATCGATTTAGTCCCTTTCGATCATCACAAAGTAATAAAGGCTTCCAATTCCGAGTACGCCAAGTATTATCAAGCCAAAAAATGACGCGTCCGATACCATTTTAAATATGAAACCTGCTGAAATTGCAAATAGCAGTACTGAAACCAATTTTATCACCCCAATACTGAGCTTAAATTCTGCTGTTTCGTATACGCTCGCCATAACGTTCGGCAAACGGTAAAGACTAACCGCTATAAACAGCTGCTGAATAAGCAATCCCAACACCGCCACCAACGCATAATCACGAATGTCACTGCCGGTAAGGATCGCAACAACGCTGAGCAACGTATAAGTTATGATCGCATAAATCGGCATTTGATATTTGCCCGAGCGACGGGCGAGAATTTCTGGAAAGATTTTTGCTTCTGCGACAACAAAAATATCCCGAGAATAACCAAGAATAAGTCCGTTGATGGTGGTCGCTGCCGCTGCCAAAATTGATATAACCAACGCGGATATCATCCACTGCGGAAGAAAATTTCCTGCCACGTCAAGAACAGGTGTAACCATCCCTGCAAACCCACCACTTGTCTCAATCCCACTCAGCACCATTGATATCCCACCATACGATGCCAGCACAATAGCAAAACTGATAGCAAGGCCGAGCGGAATATTAACGCTCGGTTTCTTAATTTCACCACCAAACTCAAGCAACGTAATAAAACCGGCAAATGAAAAATAACCCAGCGCCGCCGCCTCAAACACCGACCCAATTCCGTTAGGCATAAAGGGGGTGAGGTTTTTAAATTCAATATGTGGCAAGCCTGTAATGATAAAAACACTGAGCATAATCAGGAAGATAACCACCATTGTTGCCTGAAATTTTACCACTAGGTCTGATCCAAAAATATTGACTACCCCAAAGAAAAGAACCACACCCGCCGCGGCGGCCATTTTATTAAGTCCTGGGAAGAAATAAACAACGTAATCAGCAAAGCCGTAACCGACGAAGCTATTGACCAGCACCACCGAACACAGAAGTACAAACACCGCGAGAAAACCAAAAAAGGGCGACATTAATTTGGAAATAGCCACATATGTACCGCCCTCCGCAGGCATAAGAGTACCAATTTGCGCTGTTGCAAAACAAGTGACCACCGCCATCGCACCAGCCACCCCGTAAGCAAGAAGCACCGCCGGACCCGAAATATCAATCAGTTGTGCTGGCAAAATAAATATCGAGACGCCAACCACAAATCCGATAATGGTAAATACAATGCCCCACAAACCGATTGTCTTAATATCCGAAACATCCGACGACATTAATTTTCCCTCCATTATCCTTATTAGATCCGAGCCTAACTCTTTGTGCCCTGCCCTTCAAGTTTTTATATGAACCCTACATTTCAGTGAAATTCATCACGTGTTCAGGTCTTTCCCGCTATAAAGAAACATGAGGGGTTTCTTATGAGTAGTATAAAAAGGAGACCAAAAATGAAGAATAAAATAAAACTAATAACCTGGTTCACAGCACTCGCTGTAGGTTTATCATTAACAACGGCAGCAGGCGCCAAAGAGCGCGGCAACAGAGGCCACAATAATGGTGGTGCTCAAGTCATCGTTAATGGTCCCGATTATGTTTACTACGAGCCCCGATACCGCAGCAACAGGGCTCAGGCTTATCAGCAGCGTGGTAACCGGCATGCCTACAGCAGACCGTACTACTCTCGTGCAGATTATAAGAGAATGAAAAAGCGCCAAAAAATGAGAAAAATGCGCCAGATGCGCCGCGCTTACCAAGATCATTATTATGACCGTCCAGTAATTGTGATCCCTTTCCCCCATTTCATCAGATAATCATAACACCCCCCGCAAAGCATATGCTTTGCGGGGGTGTCCTAAATTTCTGAAGACCAGATATTTTGATCACCTGGCATATGCGCACCAAGATCATCCCCTACTTCCCTCTCTATCAGTTTGTTTAGACGATCATTAAGCTCCATGATCAGTGCCCTCTGGCTCTCTGGATCTTCCGCAAGATTGGTCATCTCAAGCGGGTCCGCTTCAATATCATAGAGCTCTACATCATTACGGCCAACCAATGTCTGCCAGGTTGTCGGCACATGATGATCACCGGGCGCAAACCAGCGTGAATATTTATATTTTTTCGTGATAATTCCGCGGCCGAGTGTTCGGGTATCAAACTGAATAAAATCATCTGGAAAAGTAAACTGGACGGCAGGCGCGCCTTTTTTCTCTGCTTCTTTTTGCAGCATGCGGATTTTCTCAAGCCGCGAATTGCCCTGAGTTGTGTTACTGAAACAAACAAGTATCTCTTCGCGCTCCTTCGTAGTGCCACCCGTTATAATATCTGAATAGTCATATCCCTTTAGTCGGCCTTCAACGGAATTGTAATCCTCACCCACCAATCCAATAAGGGTCGGACCAAAATCTATGGCGCTCATAAGAGCATTTGATTTAAGTCCTTTACCACCACCATCAGGATGTCGGACCACCAGAGGAATATTAAGGTTTTCACGGTACATAAACGGTCCTTTGTGACGAAGGCCATGAGAACCGCCCATTTCTCCATGGTCCGCTGTCAGGATAACAATGGTATCATCGGTCATTCCGTAATCATCAAGTGACGTCAATAGATCGCCAATAATTTTATCAGAATCCACCAGACAGGCAGCATAGTAATTGATCACGTTGCGGCAGGCTTCTTCGTCAGATAAGTCCTGTTCACCGTAAAAATACTGGCCAAGCTTGACAAATTCTATCTGCGCCTCTGGCTTTTTGCTAAGATCATCATAAAAATTCGCAGGCACATCGAACCCAAAGTCATGATTATAAGGGTATTTGTCCTGCGGCGGCCGCATTTCGCTGACCAATCCAGGGCGAAGTCTTGTTTGTGCTTGTTTGCCATTTGCATCTAACCACATGATATCATGAGGATTTACAAAATTGACCGCCAGGAACCACGGCTCAGCAGCGCCATGTTGACGTTTGAGATAATCTTTGGCGTTTTCAAGGATTTCTCTATCTTTTTCTGCTCCTTCATAGACGAGTCCACCGGTATCGCCTTGCTTGTGCCATTCATCAAAGCCATATTCCGCGAGTGCATCGACATTATCCTCATCAAAACCCACCGACAAATGCCATTTGCCTTTATATGCGGTTTTATAGCCTATATTTTTAAACATTTTTCCGATGGTCGGCGTATTATTCACATCAAGAACCGGATCACCTTCGCCAAGACCAGGATTGGTAAATATCGTCGTTTGTTGAACATGTTGACCAGTATAAATAACTGAACGAGACGGCGCACAGGAAAGCGTTGCGATATTATATTCTTCAAATGAAAAGCTCTCGGCGGCGAATTTCTGCCTTACCGGAAGATTTAGCCCTTTTGGCAACGTCGCCCACGCCCGTTCCTGATCCATCATAATCACCAGAACATTTTTATGCTTTGATGATGCGGCCATCTGTTTTGCTTGCCCCATGTCGGTGGCTGAAGCGATGGTAATACCTGCCGCTGTTGCAGCAACCCCTTTTGAAAATTCTCGTCTTGTTATCTTTTTAACTGACATTTTTAACTCCTCTAAAATCTACCGCAATCTACTTTCATTTTATCGCCCGTTACCGCACTTGACGCATCGGACGCATAAAATAATGCTGCCTTAGCCACCTCTTCTGGCGACACCCATCTTTTGAGCGCTGCCGGATCGGTATAATTTTCGCGTTCAATATCCTCGGCCGGCCTTCCTTCTGCTTCGGCGCGCCGTGCCAAAATCCTGTCCATATTTTCGCCGGACACTGCGCCGGGAAGCAATACATTAACACGCACATTATCAGGCCCCACTTCACGCGCGACGGCTTCGGTCATGCCAACAAGGGCAAATTTGGTAGCCGTGTAGGCGGATCTCATGGGATAACCTTGTATCCCCATTAATGATGACATATTTATGATCGATCCGGATTTTTGCGCGCACATGACCCGCGCTGCTTCACGCATACAGTACATGGCGCCAAACAGATTTATTTCCGCACAAAGGCGCCACTGATCAATATTGACATCTGCAATTGGCGCGACTGGTCCTGGGATGCCTGCATTGTTAACTAAAATATCAATATTGCCGTTGATCGACTGTGCTTTGGTAAAAAGCGCTTGAACCTCTTCAAATTTTGACACGTCACAAATTATGGCTGTGCCATCATTTCGGTCAGCGACTTTTGCGATCGTCTCGAGGCTTCTGCCCGTTACCACCACATGTGCACCGTGAGCGGCGAACATGTCCGCGCAGGCCTCACCAATTCCTGTTCCTCCACCCGTGATGATCGCCACTTTGCCTTTGAGCGTCTTTGAACTCATATTAATTTTCCTTCTTCCATTTTTCTTGCGGGATCAAAAAGCGGCATTTCCGGCTCTTTACCCAATATATAATCACCCATGAGCTTTGAAATATAGGGTCCGATGGTATAACCTCCGCGCACGCAGCCAAGCACAAATGCATTATCATTGTTTGCAAGCTTGCCCGCAAGGGGATAAAAATCAGGTACATTTGCTTCGAACCCGGTCCAGGATCGGACAATTCGAACTTTGGAAAGCGCTGGGACCACGAACCCTGCCAATTGCAAGTTCGGTGTCAGAGTATCCATTGAAACTGATCCGCGCCCTTGTTGCGGTGTTCCTTTTCCCTGCCAGCCGCCACCGATGAGCACTGTACCGTTTTCCTTTTGCTTCATAGTCAGGAGGCCTGTGGCATGACCAATCACCGAATTCATGAGTTTTGGTGCACGCTCCGTTACCGAAACCGTGTTGACCCGCGCTCTGATCGGAAGATCGGCATCAATCATTGCCGCAACATCCTTCATCCAGCCACCACAAGCGAGCAATATCCTCCGTGCTGATATGGTTTGGTTTCCTGAATTTATCTCATATCCCTCTGATGTGCGGCGAATGTAAGTGACTTTAAATCGCTCAATAAAATGAATACCTGCATCTTCGATACGGCGACGGTAGTAAGTGCCAGTTAACGACGAATTGGCATATCCATCATCAGGGCAATAACTGGCGGCAACCACTTTCTTTGCCAGATATGGTTCTACGGCAGAGAGTTCACTGGGCGTGACAAAACTAATATCCGCTCCCGCCTCGCGCTTCATGGTCATGCGCGCGGATAAAAGTTCCGCCTCATGGTCATTAAAGGCAAGAGTATATCCACCGGTTTTCTTAAAGCCGACCGCTTCACCCATTGCCGCCCACTCGGCATGGCCTTTAATGGCGTAAGGCATGAGCTTCACTCTTTTAATTTGCATTGAAAGCGTCCCGGCATTGACGCCCGACGCCCCTTGCCCCATATCGCCCTGCTCAAGGACGATGGTGCTCATCCCACCCTCATCCAGCCTGAGTGCAGCGCCGCAGCCCATAATGCCGCCACCAACAATTGCGATATCAAATATGGGCATCATAACGGCGATACTCCCGGTATCGGCAGATCATCATAATCAAGATCATCCGCCAGATCATCCATATGCACTGGCCTAAGGGGCGGCCTCGCTGTTGCCATACCAATTTCTGAGCGGTTTTTTCCGGTTCGATGCTCGGTGATGATGGTGAGGCTTTCGTTGCAGTAGCGACCACCACACGGCCCCATACCGCAGCGCGTGCCCGATTTAACCGCATTTGGCGACCTAGCCCCTGTTTTTAATTCATGGTCAATTTCCGCGCGGCTGATGCCTTCACAGCGACATACTTCCGTGTTCGCCGTCATAAAACTCTCAAAACCCGCTCTCGGGATAGTTAGTCTAGTGGCAGCAAGTCCAAATTTTCGTGCTGAGTGATATGCTTTATCATCAATATTAACAGTTGCGCTTATGTCCAGATCATCAAGAATAGCCTTTGCTGCCAAACGCCCCCTATGCGGCGCCGCATCAGCTCCTAAAATACCTGCGTTATCGCCGCAGGCGTATAACCCTGGCACAGTCGCACGACCAAATTCATCCACCGTCGGCACCCAACCACCCAGTTTTTCATCAAAATGATGCGCGGCTCCAGCAAGGCGTGTTGCTTCAATGGCCGGTATCAAACCATGACCTTGACAGATGCTTTCGCTGGGAATATAGCGCTCTCCATGCTCCAAAAGCCGCCATTCTCTATCCACCGCAGTGATGGTCGCCCCTTCAACTGCAGTCTTCCCTTCAACACTTTTAATGGTGTGCTGCCAATAGATTGGCACACTGTTTTTGTAGAGCGCCAAGATCCACCTTATCCCTTGCATAATCAATTTGGGATTATTGATCATCGCTGGCAATGCTTTTAACCAGTCAAAGCGACTGTTCAGTGAAACCACTGCTGAAACTTGTCCGCCAAGTCTTAGAATCTCGCTCGCCACATAAAAAAGCAACGGCCCGTTCCCAGACACAATCGTCCGCCGTCCTGGTACCATCATATGTTCTTTAAATAGTGCTGTGGCACCGGCAAGGCCAAATACTCCCGGAAGTATCCAACCTGGCACCGGTATCACCCGCTCCTGTGCGCCAGTCGCGATGACTAGCGACTTTCCAGAAACTTGTCGCTGACCTTCGCCCTGCAAACCAAGCAGCCAGTGGTCGTCATCATTTTTTTCAATTTGCCAGACCCGGGTGTGATACTTAACCTCCACGTTGCTGCCACGAATGCTTGCCCTCAGATCATCACCCGCGATGCTATATTCCGTTTCAGGTGCGGAAATTATCGCTCTTGATTTGGCCCGCCACACCTGACCACCAGCGTCCGGTTGCTCATCAATGAGAAGTGTTTTTAAACCCGCTTGCGATGTTTCAAGCGCCGCCGTAGCGCCCGCAGGACCAGCCCCCATGACAATCACATCATACATTTACCGCTCGCTTTATGTTTAAGCCGTCTGATAACTCCGCCCGGCAGGCCTCGACTTTGCGGCCATCTATTACAACCACACATTCCTGACACGCACCCATGACGCAAAACATGCCGCGCGGCGTATTGGTATTTGGCGCATTTCGTAGATGTGTGATGCCTGCTCTTAGTAGTGCCGCACCAACACTCTCGCCCGCGTAGCCCCGGTATGATTTGCCATCAAATTTAAATGAAATTTCTTCACTTCGCTCTATCATTACCCGTATGATATTCCCAGTTCATCAAATGTTTTCTTGATCGCATCAACAACGCCGTCCGTCGCCGCATGGACAGGGTCACGGGGCACTCCGGCTGGTTGCCCGATCAGATTAAGCGCCGCTTTAAAGGCCGCTGGCCACGTAGAATGTCCCATAAGAAGTTCATAAAGTACAGTAAGTCTATGATGGATTTCCGCTTGTTTCGCGCCCGGCTTTTCTTTTGCAAGTGCGGCTATATTCGCGGTATCAGCCCCTAAAAACTCAGGACCTGTGGCAATGAAGCCATGGGCTCCAAGCGCAATTCCAGGCATAATATAATGGCACGGCCCCACCATGATTGCCATTTTATCCGCAAAACGATTGATCAGATGAGTATGATGGAAATAATCGCGGTTGCTTTCCTTGATGCCTATAATTGGTGCAACATCCATAATAGCACCAATGTCATCAAGGGATAAATCAAGCCCGGCCCGGCGCGGTGAATTATAAGCAACAATCGGCATATCAATGGCGGCATCCAGTTTTTCAAAACGACCAAGAAGCTCATCCCGTGTGGCTTTCAGCACATATGTTTGCGGCATGGAAAGTACCGCTGCGGCACCATTTTCCTTGGCAGAAAGGGCAAAATCAACACTGTTTTTTAGCGTGGTCGCCGAACATCCGGTAATCACCGGCACCTTACCCGCCGCCTCATCAACAGCAAGGCGGGTCAAGCGTCCTTTTTCCGCCGCTGAAAGCGCCCAACTTTCACCATTGTCACCAGAAACGCAGATCGCCGTTGCGCCCTGTCCAATGAGCCAGCCGACAAGCGACTGAAACGCATCTTCCATAATATCACCTGCTTCATTAAACGGGGTCACTACCGCTGGGACAAAGCCGTATAAGTCTTCTTTTTTCATTTTATTCCTCAAGTTCTGTACGGTAGATCGAACCGGTTTGGGCCTCCACCATATAAAGTGTATTTTTCTGATAAATTAAACTGGTGATCCAGAGACCCTCCGGAAGTTCGATCTGCGCAAGCGTGTCACCAAAAATGTTATATACATAGGCACGGCCTGCCTGCGCGTGGGCTACAGCCAGATTACCGTTTGATTGCACCGCAAGCCCGTCGGGGCCAAGTCCCCCCGACATTTGTATGTGAACGCCGACCATCGGCCACTTAGGATCGGGATAATTCGCCATAAAACGCCAGACCGCATTGGCACGGGTTGCCGCCACATAAACCATTTCACCATCGGGGCTAAGGGCGATACCATTTGGATAGGGCACATTGGCAAGCACATGATCCAGTGATCCGTCTGCACGCAGACAGTAAACACCGCCGCTAGGGTCAGAAAGACTGGTACGACCGCTGTCGGTAAACCAGACATCATCATTTTCGGCAATAGTAAGGTCAGAAAGACCTTTAAACTGGTCCCCAGCGACAAGTGTTTTAAAACCATCGTCGCCGTCATATTCCAGCAAGCCATTTTTATAGTCAGTGAGTACGAATTTACCATCAGCTTTTTGTTTGATCGAGTGCGGCTCACCATCATATGTTTTATGAAGATGCCATTTACCATCGTTGTTAATCCGGAATATACGTCCGTATGGCACATCGACGAGCCATAGGGTGCTATGTTCATCAAAACACGGCCCTTCTAGAAATGAATGAAGTGATTGTCCCGGTCTTGTCATTTTAACCCAGTCGTTGGGTTCTCCTTTATAGTGGAAATGTTCGGGCAGTTTCGACCATAATGTAGCGGTTAAATATTGGGTCATGCAATTACCCCGTCTTTTCTAAGCTGTTCAATCTCTGAAGCGGACATACCAAGGTCCATCAAAATTGCATTTGTATGTTCGCTAAAACCTGGTGGCGGTGCGGTGATTTTTGCTCCATCCTCAAAATGATATGCGGATTTGGGTAGGGTCACGCCATCTACTTGTTCAAAATACCCACTCAACTGGGGATCATTGACCGCTTCAGCAAGCGGCCTCTGTCGTTCCGCCGGCAAGCCAGCACCATGAAAAATATCCTGCCATTCGCTGGCGGTTTTATCTTTTAAGATTTCACTCAATGCGATTTTAATATCGTTCGATACTGCCCACAGGCTTTGCCAATCCGTTGGTGCATATAACGTGTCAGAGATATCATATTCCTGCGCCATCAAGCATTCCCACATTCGGCGGTTCTGATGATGGGTAAAAGCGCCCATCATTAAAATACCGTTTTTGGTATCGTATGCACTGATCCCGGCCTCTTTGTCGCGGCTGACTTTAACCGGATGCTGCGCCGCTGCTGCTTCCGGCGCCATCAAATTCATCGCCACTTCAAGCATAGAACAGCTGATATGAGTACCCTTACCGGTCGCCTCGCGCTGATGAAGTGCTGACGATATGGCAAATGCGGCATTATAACCGGCTGCGTAATCAACGAATGAAACGCCCGGCTTATGACCACCCGACTGGTCGATGATGCCGCTGCTTGCCTGTATGACGTTATCATATGCATTAACTTCTGCTCGCGGTCCACTGTTTCCAAACCCGGTAAGCGAACAATATATGAGTTTCGGATTGACCGCTTTAAGATCGTCGTAGCCAAGGCCAAGACTGCTGAGCGCCCCCGTACGGTAATTTTCCACAAGAATGTCCGCATCTTCAACTAGCTGCTTTAATATCTGTTGACCGCGCGCGCTTTTAAGATCAAGGGTCATGGCCTTTTTATTGGCTGCCTGCACCTGATAATTAAGTCCGAGTAGATCGGCATTGAGCGCTGCATCCGGACCACGCCCGCGGGCACAGTCAGGACTATTCGGCTCTTCGAGCTTGATCACGTCGGCACCCAAGAGTGCAAACTGATAGGTGGCAAATGGCCCGGCGAGAACATGGGTCAAATCGAGTATTTTTATATTTGCGTATGGCTGCGTCATAATTATCTTATATTCTTTATTGTTTTTTATTTCAATATATGTTTTATAATTAAACATATGTTTTGTATATAAAACTTTTACCAATGGATATTACTAATGTCACACGTTCTACATAGAAATATAAGTATAACCGTTCCCACTGTCAAAAGCGCCGAAGGTAATTATCTTATTGATGATACAGGCAAAAAATACCTTGATGCTAGCGGCGGCGCTGCGGTTTCCTGTCTTGGCCATACAAATGCAAGGGTCATTGAAGCCATAAAGAATCAGCTTGATAAGGTTTCATTTGCCCATACTGGCGTCTTTTCCAACGAACCGGCGGAGGCACTAGCCACTTATCTTATTGAAAATGCACCAGATGGATTCGGTAACGGTCGAGCCATGTTCCTCGGATCTGGGTCCGAAGCCATGGAAGCCGCACTTAAGCTCGCCCGTCAGTATCATTTGGAACGTGGTGATGAAAAAAGATCTAAAATTATTGCCCGTGACAGATCATATCACGGCAATACCCTAGGTGCACTGGCAACAGGCGGTCATAAGCAACGACAAATTCCATTTGCCCCACTATTGATTGATGTGGCCCATATCCCGCCCTGTTATGCCTACCGCTTTAAAAAGGACGATGAAAGCGATGATGCCTTTGGCCTACGTATGGCCAACACGTTGGAAGACGAGATAATAAAACAAGGTCCGGAAACGGTTGCCGCCTTCGTTGCAGAGCCAGTCTCGGGCGCGTCGCTTGGTGCGGAACCTGCGGTTCGAGGCTATTTTAAACGTATTCGTGAAATTTGCGATCAGTACGGTGTGCTTTTCATAGCAGACGAAGTGATGTGCGGCATGGGCCGAACTGGATATTTGTTTGCAATGGAAGCAGAAGATGCGTGCCCCGATATTATTACCATCGCCAAAGGGCTTGGTGCTGGCTATCAGCCTATCGCATCTGTCATGGCGAGCGAGAAAATAATAAAAGCCATACTCGCAGGAAGTGGCAACCTCTGGAACGGTCATACTTATATGAGCCACGCCGTTGCATGCGCCGGTGCCCTCGCCGTACTTAAGGTAATCGAAGAAGATCAGCTTCTCGGACGAGTGCGCACACAAGGGGCAAAATTTAAAAAAATGCTCGACGACCGTTTTGCGGATCATCCAAACATTGGCGATATTCGTGGTCGTGGGCTCTTTTGGGGACTTGAAATTGTCAAGGATAAGAAAACCAAAGAACCGTTTCCAGCCGCTCTTAACCTCGCGGGGAAAATCAAGACGGATATTTTGGAAAATGGCATGCTCAGCTACCCATCGCAAGGCTGTGTTGACGGAATAAGTGGCGATCATATCCTACTCGCTCCCCCATACACAGTGAGCGATGCAGAGCTTGACATTATATTAGAAACGACAAGTAAATGCCTTCAAAATCAATTAAATAATATTAATTCTTAAGGTGATACATGAACAAAACAATCATTACATGCGCCGTAACCGGCAACCTGACCAGCCGGGAAATGCATCCAGGCCTACCGATCACACCACAGGAAATTGCTGACGCTGCATTGGATGCCACATCTGCTGGCGCATCGATCGTGCATCTTCATGTACGCGATCCTGAAACCGGCAAAGGATCAATGGATTTTGCATTATATGATGAGATGGTCACACGCATCCGTGAAAAAAACACTGACGTGATCCTCAACCTGACCACTGGCGAAGGTGGTCGCTTCGTCCCTTCTGCTGATGATCCGAAAATTGCTGGCGAAAATTCAACCCTGTGCCGCCCGGAACTGCGGGTAAGCCATGTAGAAAAATTAAAGCCGGAAATATGTACTCTTGATCTCAACACTATGTGGTCGGGTCAAGCAGCGGTGATTAACTCACCAGAAAACCTCAAGATCATGGCGGAACGCATTTATGCCGCTGGCGTTAAGCCGGAGATTGAAATATTTAACAGCAGTGACATACATCTGCTTAATCATTTCATTGCTGAAGGCGTGATTAAATCCCCTGTTATGGTGCAGATGGTTATGGGCGTACGCTTCGGCGCAGCCGCCAATAGTGAAACCATGCTTTACTTGAAGTCACAGCTACCAAAAAATGCGGTCTGGGCCGCATTTGGTATTGGCCGTATGGAATATCCCATGCTGGCACAGGCCTTTGTGGCTGACGGACATGTGCGGGTCGGTATGGAAGATAATCTTTATATTAAGAAAGGCGAGCTTTGCACTGGTAATGGCCAGTTGGTCGATAAAGCGGTACGCATCCTTCATGAACTGGGGGGAAGTGTTGCCACCACCACAGAAGCAAGAGAGATATTAGGACTTTAAGATGCTATCCCGGATACCCCAGATTTCTAGAGATTTCCCGTGCAGTATCAACCACCGCCGGAACGTAGAAGCTGTCGATCTTGTCGAAATTAAAACCGCTGTCCGGGCCGGAGATATCAATAACAGCTGCTACAGCACCCGCTTCATCAAGGATCGGCGCAGTGATGGTCGAACCGCCTCGCTGTACAAAGCCTCGCGAAACAATATATCCCTGCGCTCGTGCCTCGTGAATACGAGTGATCAGTTCGTTGACATTATTGGGCGTATGTTCGGTCAGCTTCTTAAAACTCGTCCCATCAAAAAGCTGCACAATATCCGGATCCAGTATATCCCCCATCAGCACCCAGCCAAGCGGACTGGCGTAAATCGGACGACGTTCCCCGGTAGAGATATTGCTAACGAAGGAAGATTTAGATACGATATTATCCAGATAAAGAACTTCATTACCTTCACGGATGGCAAGATGACTGGAAATCTCGGTAATATCACGCAATTTTTCAAGATGCGGCTTGGCAATCTTGATGATGTCTTGCCTGTTAAGATAGGAAAAACCAAGGCCCAGCACCCGTGGGCCCAGATCATAGTGCTTGTCGCTACTATCGGTGATAAGAAATCCAAGATGATTAAGCGTATAGGTAATACGAAAAGCAGAGGACCGGGACACACCAAGTTCTTTTGCGATCTCAGCAATGGTAAGTGGCTTGTCGGCCTTCGCGATTATCTCCAGAACGCGCAGTCCGCGGTCCAGTCCGGGGACAAAATAGCGCTCATGATTCTTATGTAGATCGTCTGACATCTATAACCTTTTAAATACGAACAATTGTTTTATATACAAAACTTAAGGACAAGGGATGACACATTCCAATAAAAAAATCAACCGCTTAACACCAACAAACGAAGATACGTTAGGCCCCTATTACCCGATATCACTGTGTGATAATGACAGTATGGATATGACCAATATCCGCACAGGAATCATCCATAAAGCGTTAGGCGAGAAAATAACCATCAACGGCTGTGTGAAAGATATTAACGGCAACCTCGCCAATGGCTGTCTGCTCGAATTCTGGCAGGCCAACAGTGAAGGCATTTACCGCAGACCCGATACGGAAAGCCATGAAAAGCTTGATCCGTGGTTTACCGGCTATGCCCGCCACAGAACCAAAGACGGTAACTTTGCCCTAACAACAATCAAACCAGGCGCGGCAGACGGCCGTGCGCCCAATATTACCCTGACACTGTTCTCGGACGGCATCATGCGAGTGGTTACTCAACTCTTTTTCGCAGATGACGCCGCCAACAACGATGATCCGCTGCTACTTTCGATCTCGGAAGACTTAAGAGAGCGTCTTATGATCAATAAGACCGGGGACCACGAATATGAAATTGAAATCATCATGGCTGGCGAAAATGAAACGCCGTTTTTTGATGATCTGCTAAGTTAGGAACATAATTATGACTGAATATGGAAGACAAATTGAAATCGGCCCGACCGATAACACGTCAAACGAAAGAACACCTCGTAACCGACTTCATCTTATACCATCAGCAGCCCGTGCCTCATTCGCGCCTTATGCCCCGCATAATTATGGGATTAACTCGGCTGAAGCCGATATGACCCGCATTGCCCCGGGACGACCGCGTGCATCCGGGGATCCGATTAAGGTAACCGGAAAGCTAATGGATGAATATGGTCGCCCGATCAGAGATTCATTGATCGAGATTTGGAACGCCAATCAGCACGGCCGCTATACCCATATCGAAGATCACTCAGGCCTCCCCGTTGATCCTCACTTTCTTGGTATTGGTCGCACATTAAGCGATCAGGACGGCAATTATGAGTTTTGGACCATCAGACCCGGTGAATATCTAGCGCGTCCGGATATTGGTCGCTACCGTCCCAAGCATATCCATCTGTCAATCCGTGGCGGGTCTTCGCGCCTGATCACGCAGATGTATTTTGCAGGCGATCCCCACAATGATACCGATCCCATGCGCATCCTTATGGGCGATAATTTCGATGCAAACATCGGCAAAGAATATGACATCTCCGGCGAAGATTTCGACTGCGGATATAATTTTGATATCGTCGTTGGTGGAAAAAACCCGACCTTTTTCGAAAATGATATCAATTAATATAATTGCTTATAATTAAATTAATTGCATCTTAGTAAACCTCATATTATAAAGTCAAGAGATTGATTCTTTGTAATATGAGGTTTTATTATAATGGCATTTGCCAAAGCAGAAACCATTGATCCTGACGCAATTCCTGTCTGTGACATTAGTGCCCTTCGTGATGGAAGTGATCCGCTGGCTGTTGCCCGCGAACTCCATGCGGCGAGCACCGATCTTGGTTTTATCTATATAAAAGGCCACGGCATCCCTCAACACATCATTGACAGTGCAAGAGAGCACGCCTATGAATTTTTCAGAACCACCGACGATCAAAAATCGGCAGTTTCCATTAACAGTGAACATCGTGGCTGGATTAATGCCGGCGGTGCAAAGATGGATGATGATGCCAAGGCCGACCTTAAAGAGAGCTTTCTGTGGGGTTTTGATAACGCGGACCGAGCTGATCATCCCCTTCGCGGCCAAAATATATGGCCCACTCACCTTGCGAATATGCAAACAGTCACCATGGAATATTTCGAATACGCTCATGACGTGGCTCATCATTTAATGCGCGGCTTTGCGTTGGGCCTTGGCCTTGATCAAAATTTCTTTCTAAAAACGTCCGACGCGCCACTTAGCCGCGGGTCATTTGTCTATTATCCTGATCAGCCGGAGGAAATGGGCGAAGACCAGTTCGGTGTTGGACCGCATACCGATTTCGGTGTCCTCACTATACTTTCACAGGATGATGTCGGCGGTCTTCAGGTCGAAAACCTTAACGGACAGTGGATTGAAGCGCCGCCCATCGAAGGAACGCTGATTATCAACGTCGCAGACCTTTTGCACCGCTGGACCAACGGCGCATATAAATCAACGCCGCACCGGGTGATTAATAATTCTGGCCGCGAACGGCTTTCAATTGTGCTTGCTTTTGATCCCAATCCGGGAACGATCATTGACCCTCGCGAGGTATTTGGCACGGATTACATGAGCGGTGAACCGTCAATTACATGCGGTGATTATCTCAACTGGCGCTTCGACAAGGCGTTCTCATATAGGAAGCACCACACTGATGACTGACAATCAAATGGATACGGCCATTGGTGCCTCACTAAAGGATCTCCGTGAAATGCGGGGTCTTAATGCACGTGAACTTTCCGAAAGTGCCGGCGTATCTACCGCAATGATCAGTCGCATTGAAAACGGCCAAGTCTCCCCGTCCATATCTACGCTCAGCGCGTTAAGTGAAGCGCTTGATGTACCAATGGTTAGCTTTTTTCGCGATACCGCCACCGATCATGTTGATTTTACCCACGTTAAAGACGGCCAAGGAATTCATTCAACCCGGATTATTGACAAGCATAGCCACGATTACATCAATCTTGCATCACATATGCGCCGTGATCTTGGCTTTGAAGCCCATATCGTCACCATGGAACGCCAAGACGCCTCCGCGCCCACCTATGTGGGGCATGGGGTTGTCTTTATGCATGTGCAGCACGGTGAAGCAAAGTTCAACTACGGACAACACCAAGTCCATTTAAAAGAAGGCGATAGCCTTACACTGGATAGTGAACTTAGCCACGGTGTTGCCGAAGTCATATCTGATAAATTTACTTTTCTTACCATCAAGGCGGAAAAACGATAATGACCATTACACAAAACCATATTCGCGGGGCGAATAATATGTTGATTAATTGTGCCGGACTTAAAGCCGGTGAAACCCTGCTTATTGTTTCTGAACGCGGTGATCTAGGATGGTACGACGGCGATACCGCACACTTCATTGCATCAGAGGCCGAAAAAATGGGCTTAAACCCGACCCTCGTTGTTGTTGGAAGCCCGGAAAATGTCCGTTGCCCGCGCCTGATGAAACAAATTGAAGACAACACAGTGACTATTTTCTTTAGCCGGATTGGCGATCAGGAACGGTTTTCAAACCCCAAAGCAGGCACCCGCAGTGTTATGTGCTATATCCGTGATATGGATATGCTTGCCTCTCCCTTCGCAACGGCGAATTACAATGCCATTAGGGATCTTAAAAATGCCGTTGATGACATATTGATCACCGCAGATAAAATTGAAATCAGCTGTCCCTTAGGCACCAATTTTTCTAGCGCCCTTACCGCACAGTTAAAAGTGGAGCAAGGCGATGTCACCGTGCTTCGTTTCCCGCTTGGCGTGCCAACCCCGATCGAAGCCAAGACATTTTCCGGACGTGTGGTTATGGACCGCTATCTTGCCCCGACAGGCTCAAGGGTATATGACCCTCCATTTCTTAAGCTGAACGCGCCGGTCTTTGCGGAAATTGAAATGGGCCGCATAACGGGTTTCACCGGTCCAGAAAACGAAGTGAAGCGGGTCAAAGAACATTATAGCCATGTAGCGGAGAAATTTGATATTGATCCCGCCGTGGTTCATTCGTGGCACGCTGGTATTCATCCGGGTTGCGATTATAATGTGCCGGAAAGTGATAATCCTGACCGTTGGTCAAACACGGTGTTTTCTCAACCTGAATATGTGCATTTCCATACCTGCGGCGACTATGCTCCCGGCGAAATAAGCTGCACCATTCCCGGTCACACCATTAAAATCAATGATGTAACCTTGTGGAAGGACGGCAAACTTCTGCCCCATGTTTTTGAGCGGACAAAAAATTGCATCGACCGGTGGCCGGAACTGAGCGAACTGTTTGGCTACTCTGCCACTTGAGCCGTTTTCTTTTCCATCACTTCCCTAAAGATCGCGATACCGAAGAAGCCCATTGCTAGTGAGACAATCGGATTGAGCAGATTAAGGAACGCATAGGGAAGATAATCAAGGACCGGGATACCCATGGCACCAAAATAAAAAGCGCCAGCCGTAGACCACGGGATCAACGGACACGACATGGTGGTACTTTCCTCAACATTGCGCGACAACATATAAGCCTTAAGCTTCATTTCGGAATATTTGTCTTTGAAAAGCTGCGATGTGACGATGATGGATATATAGCTTTCTCCCATACTGGCACAGGCGAGAATACCCGTACACATGGTTGTAAACATAAGGGCCAGAACAGACCTTATGCGATTGAGTACCCCACTAAGAAGCGCTTTTAAAAAACCTGCCTTTTCAAGTATACCGCCCAGAGCAAGGGCAAAAAGCGTCATGGAAAGGGTTTCCATCATACTCATTATGCCACCGCGATTGACCAGTGTGTTAAGCCCCGCGTGACCCGTTTCTGCAGAATAGCCGCTTTGGAAGCTGGTCAGGATATCAAGTATCTGGCGCTCCTGCTGAAATATTGCAAGAAACCCGGCCATAGCCACGCTGGATACCATGGCAACTTCTGCCGGTGCTTTCTTCATACTCAGTACAAACAAAACCATTAGCGGCAGTAGGCTCCAGCCGCTGACAATAAAATTATCCTCAATCGCTGACTGAAAGGCTTCAATGCCGTCTCGCGAAACCGTATCGGCCGAAAATTGAAGGCCGAGAAGGGCAAACAGGATAAGACAGATCACATAAGTGGGAATTGTCGTATAGAGCATTGAATTTATATGCTTGTAAAGATCAGTCCCCGCCGCCACAGCCGCCAGATTTGTGGTATCCGATACTGGTGAAAGCTTGTCGCCGAAGGTGGCGCCCGAGACAACAGCACCAGCCACAATCGGTAGCGGAATCCCCATGGCAGCGCCGACACCGATCAGGATCACACCGGCTGTTCCCACAGTACCCCAGCTTGTCCCCACCGCAAGAGACATAAAACTACAAATCAGAAGGGCCGCAGGAAGAAACACCGCCGGACTGATCAGATCCAGGCTATAATAAACGATACTGGTGATTGTACCGCTTTCAAGATATGCCGCGATCACCACACCGATCAATATAAAGATATACATGGCCCCAAGGCCGCGTTCGATCCCGTGATTCATGGCCGTTTTTATTTCCGGAAAACGATAGCCCAGTAAGTAAGCGTGACCTGCTGACCAGATGATCGCGATCATAATAATAACATGGATCGGGATTTTAAAAACAATCAATCCGGTGATGATCATGCCGATGATGCCGCCAAAACAAACTGCTGAATGCATAAAACTGGGGGATCTAACTTCACTCATATAAAATACCACTCTTCTCTATTTTTTAATCTGAACCGGGCATGTGCTGCCATTTTTGAACGGTTCTGGTTGTTTGATTGACGACAAAGATAGAACCATCATCCGCGATGTCGATGCCACCAAGGGTGCCAAATTCATTTTGACCCGTCCCGCCAAAGGCAGTAATAAACACACCAGCCTCGTTAAATATCTGCACCCGTTTGTTACTGGCATCACCCACATAAATTTTTCCGTCCTTATCGATAGCCAGCGATTTTGGATCAGAAAACCATCCTTCAAAGGGAAACCAGTCAAAATAAGTAATAAAAATATTGCGTCCAAACGGCCCGCCCCATTTATAAACGTAATCGCCGTCCGCAGTGTAAACCTTGATACGCTCATTGCCGCTATCCAGCACATATACGAACTCGCCGTCACGACCCGTTATGATATCAAGCGGATAATTGAAACGGTCATCGGCTGCACTGACATCGTCGGCGATACCCCACGCTGAAATAAAGCTGCCATCGGCCTTGTGGCGAACTACCCTGTGATTATAGAAATCAGCAACGATAATATTTCCGTTTCCATCAATAGTCAGCGCCGTCGGTCCTTCCATTTCACCGTCACCAGTGCCGTAACGTCCGAAAGTTCGTTTATAGGTGCCCGCCGGCGAAAACACATCAATGCGGTTATTTTCGTACGCGGCTACATAAAGCTCATCACCGTAAAAATATATATTCCACGGTCTATTGAACTGCCCCGCCCCCTCGCCCGGAGTGCCGAATTCACGTTGATATTCACCATTTAAATCAAAGACTTGTATCTTATGATTATCGACATCAACCACATAGACTTCATCTTTATAAACCTTAAGACCTGCAGGATAGGCGAACTTTCCCGGGCCGTCGCCTTCGCCGCCCCATGTGGCGACAAGTTTATAATCAGGATCAAGTGTTTTTGTTAGAAATGCTGCAGCGCTCAGCAGTGCCAGAAACACAAAAAGTACGCAAACTGCCCCAAGCAGTGAAAAGATTAATTTCTTCATTTAAGCCCTATAATTTCTTGGATTTCCCCACTAATCGATTGTATATTAAGCCAATATTTTTTTAATGCAAACCGTAAAAGAGAACAGCATGACAGCCTGGATAAAAATGATCGAAGACAAAGACGCCACTGGCGTCGTCAAAGACATGTATGACAAGGCGCGCTCGCCCCACGGAACCGTCGACAATGTCATGCGCTGCCAATCACTGCGCCCACACACCATCGCTGGTCATATGTCAATTTATAAATCTGTGCTGCATAATCCAGATAACACGCTGCCTTTTTGGTTTTTGGAGATTGTCGCCTCCTACACCAGCATCGTCAATGAATGCAAATACAGTCTCACTCACCATTTCATGAATGCAAGACGTCTGATTAATGACAAGCAAAAATCGGATGATATATACGCGGCTCTAAAGGATCACGCCCCAGAACGCTGTTTCAAGGGCAAACAGTTGGCACTTTTGAACTACGCCAAGAAACTCACAGCCAGCGTCGCCAAAATGGCCCAAGAAGACATGGTCCCACTTCGTAGTGCTGGTTGCAGTGACGGTGAAATACTTGAGGTAAATCAAGTGGTTGCCTATTTTAACTATTCAAACCGTGTCCTCAACGGCCTCGGCGTTACAACCGAGGGCGACGTGATCGGTTACTATAGCGAGGACGATTAGAAAGCTCACTTTCACTAACTCGACCAGGTTTTTCCTACATCGTCAAAGGGGATACACCCTTTATATCCGCCGGGGATTGGATCATAGAGCAACTCTTCGCTCGCGCCCACTTCCGATGTATAATAGCCAAATATAATCAGCTCACGAAGCTCAAGATATATATGTTTTTCTCCCGCACCATTACCCGAAGCAGCAGTGAGCAGTTCCAGTCCGAAACTGTCCAGTGCTGCATTCTTCGCGTCGGCGCTCAAGTTTGAAAAACTGCTGCCACGTTCATCTTTGATCCGTTGATCAAGCGCGGTGAGATTATCAAGGAAATTCGTCCGCTGTTTCGCCGTCATCCAGTTGGCGGCAAGTTCGTCAACAAAATAGTGAACATTAACTGATTTGGCGCCCGGTGTTTGCGTATCGGGAATGATGGCATCTGCCAAATCCGCCACCAGATCAAGCTGCTCTTTATTCAGTGCCTTAAGATCAATATTTTCGACATTTTCAGGTACTGAAACGCCACCATCACAGGCTGACAGTAGAGTAAGCGAGACAGCGCCACCGGTGACCATTGCCATCCGTTCCAGTATGTCACGACGATTTAGTTTATTTGCCATTTTAAAATCCTTTTTACACCGCTGTAAAATTTTTATAAATCAGCCAGATGCTGGAGGTGTCGCCACAATATATCTTGTTAAAGTTAATTTGGGTTGCCAAAACGTTTCTTAAAATCATTCAATTCAATTTCGAAGTGATCTGCTGAATGAAATTCCTCATCCGTCATATTCGGCTGTTCCAGATCACGGTACCAGTTTGCATATTCCGCCACATCAAACGAATATTTTTCATAATATGTTGAATAGGTTCGCACTTTTATCACTGGAACGTCAAGGCCTGTATAAAATTCCATCAGCCGTAGCCAGCCATCCCCTGTTGAGCTTGCCCGGCTGGCTTGCGATCCTTGTGCGGCCACCTGCCCCCGCCCCTGATAGTCACTGAGGAGCTGATAAACATCATGTCCCGCATCATTTTTATCAATTCTTGTCGCTTGGCCGATTTGGTGACCACTTAAAATCATAAAAATCTGATCATTTCTTTTGATAAAATCATTCCAGATATCCTCGGCACTGTTATGACCCGCTGGATCAAATTTGGCCAGATCCATGCTTGGCGCCGCTAACCGCTCACCACGTGGATTAAGATAATCATGGGTCGACATCATGGTCGGCATGCCCGGATGCTCATCTATCACCCCCTGCGCCCATTCAAGCACATCATCACCCGCCTGCATTTCAAAGCCAAAATGGAGGAATTTATACCCCCCGGCTTCGAATATCTGCGCGCTGTTAACGCCACCATTAAAACTGCTGATATACCAGTTCTTGCCATTAAAATAATTACTGTCCGGTCCAAAAACACCATTGAAAACATCGTATCCTCCCACATGGGTATTTGTTCGGATGTTATCTTCAATGAGCATTTCCGTCGCTTCAGCGTCACTCGGAACGGGGTTTACGGTCCACCATTTTTCATAATCATGATTGCCTGGCGCCACCGAAAATGGCACGCCTGTCGCCGCCAACATGTCGTAACCACGCCGCGTTAACGGGAGTTCAAAATCGCGCACACCGGCATTGACTTTTTCAGCGCCCATCTGCAGGTGCAATCCCAGCAACCGCGGCAATCGACGCATACCACGCTCATAATGTGCGTCATCCATGCCGATTTCATAATTCTGCCAAACATCACCAACAGAGGTCGCAAAGGCGATCTCACCACCATGCGCTTGCGTATTCTTCGCTAGAAACTGCATCTGCTGAATAAAAAGTTCTGCCGCGTCAATAGGATAGCCTTCCTTTTTTTGATGACTAAAATCGACATAATTCTGGGTATCCGAAATGACCGCTATCGTAAACGTGCGGTCAGCACTATCCCCGTTATCGCAAGCCGATAAAAAGCCCGAAACAACAAAAAAGAGCACCAGGTGAATTATGCGCCTGTTCATTTTAATTGTCGCCAAACGGATCATCGATGGCGACCGACGGGTTTGAGAACCACGCAGGACCGTCCGGGGTCATATAACAGCAGTCCTCTAAGCGCACGCCAAATTTTCCGGGGATTGCCACGGTTGGCTCAATAGAAAAACACATTCCCGGCTCAAGCGGGCGTTTGTTACCAAGCACCGCATTGCCCCATTCATGCATATCAAGACCAATACCATGGCCGGTTCTGTGCGGAAGTCCCGGTGTTTTATAACCGGGACCGTAGCCAGCATCGGTTATGACCTTACGGGCCGCGATATCAACATTTTCCTGCGGCGCACCAAGCTGCGCGGCGGCAAAGCCGGCGGCCTGCGCTGCTTTTTCAAGGTTCCAGACTTCTTCCTGTTCGGCAGTATGCTGCCCGAACACAAATGTACGACTGATGTCGGACGCATAATTATGGACATTACAGCCACCGTCCATCAGCACGATCATACCTTCTTCGAGCACGGGTTCGACGATGGAACCATGTGGCGATGATGAAACCACACCAATCATAGTACCGAGCGAGCCACCGACCCCAAGTGCCGCGTGCGCTTGCCTTGAAAGCGCTGAAATATCCGATCCGCGCATGCCAAGTTCAATATGTTTCACCGTTTCCTTGTAAGCGGCGATGGTGATGTCGCTGGCATGCTGCATCAATTCCAGCTCACGCGCGGATTTAATAATCCGGCATTCAGCCGTGATCGGGTCGGCGCTCACCAGTTCAAGATGCGGTGCGGCCTTGCGAATACCGTCCATGAGGAAAAACCGCGTCATTTCACCAATGCCAAGCCTGCCACTTTCTATGCCCATGTCCTTAAGCATGGAAACCACCAAATCATATGGGCTTTCATGTTCTTCCCAGCCACGCACCGTGTCACCAACGACAATGCGTTCCTGCAATCGTTCAACTTCAAACATCGGGCAAATATAGGCAACTTCGCCTTCGCGCGGGATAATAGCGGCGGCCATGCGCTCGCTTTGGCCCCAGCGCATACCGGTATAATACCAAAGGTTTGATGTCGCCTCCATGTAGATCGCTTCAAAGCCGTTCTGCGCCATAAGTTCCTGCGCTTTGGCGATACGGGCTTCATGTTCCGCGACGGTGATGGCAGCGATCCCTTCCATCATATTGAGCAGATGGTCAAATTTACCCGCCTTGACCTCTTCAACCTCGGCATTCTGACCACATGCAGTGGCCAGTCCCGCTGCACCAGCCAGACCAGAAAATTTCAAAAAATTTCGACGCGTATTCATAAAAGCTCTCCCAAACCTGTTATTTTTTATATGCATAAATTTTTAAGGGGATTCTAGGGGCTTGGCAAGGGCGTTAATATTAATCTTTGACAATGCCTATTGATCACTTATACAGATCAACATCAAAAGAAAGTTCTCAATGTCACTGGGTATCGTTCAAATATTAATTGTCGTGGTCATCGTTTGCGTTATCGTTACGCCAGTGGTCATCGATATCTATAAGAAACGCCAAGATAAGAAATAAGCCCCTTTAAAGCGTCTTCTGCATCAACACCACATCAAGCCAGCGACCAAATTTAAAACCGACGTCGCGCATGGTACCCACTTTTCGAAAACCAAGTTTTTTATGAAGGTTGATAGAGGCCATATTGTCACTATCACCGATCACAGCAATAATGTTTTTAAGACCAAGCTTTTCACATTCATTGATATTCGCCTGCATCAGCGCCGTGCCAAGCCCGGCAATGCGCCTATCCTGCGCCACATAAATGGCATTTTCCACCGTCTTGTTATAAGCCGAACGCTGCCTGTAGAGCGAAGAATAACTGTAGGCCACCACCTCCCCGTCCACTTCGGCGACCAGATACGGAAAGCCTCCCGCGACAATATCTGCGCGTTTTTTCAGAAGCTCTTCTTTTGAGGGCGGCGTTTCATCGAATGTGGCGGTTCCGCACAGCACTTCATATTCATAAATATCATGAATGGCGGCGATATCATCCTCTGTTGACGGGCGGATACTGATCTCAGTCATCAATGGTTTCCAGCGTTGACTGTCTTCTTCTGTCCACGGTGAGTTTGGTCACATCGGGGCGCGAATAATGGCCGGCGGGGTCGAAATTCTGGCGTTCTTCACGCACTCTTGCGTGGTCAATCATTGCCGTATAGAGCCCTTCTTGACCCACTTGCGGCTCAATCACCCATGACCCATCCGGCGCGCTTATACATGATCCTCCATCCGCTAAAAACTCTGCATTACCAGCGCCTTCAAGAATTTCATTAATGTGAGGTGTTAACTTTGGAAAATCGCTTGGGCGCATGAGTGACGATACTGACATCACGTATGACCGCCCTTCCTTGGCCATATGACGGGTGATATCATCGGTATTTCGCTTTGAACCCGGCCAGATCGCCACATGAAGGTCTTCGCCCATGCCGTAGAGGGCCGCTCTTGGTAATGGCATCCAGTTTTCCCAGCAATTAAGCCCGCCAACCGTAAAGGCGCCAAGCTCGTGTGTGCGAAGGCCGTGCCCATCCCCCGGCGACCATGTCAGGCGTTCTTCATAGGTTGGCTGGAGTTTACGGTGCACTGAACATATTTTTCCGGTCCAGTTGATATAAACCATGGTGCAGTAAAGGCTGTGACCGCCGCGGTCCTTGGCCCGCTCAATAATGCCGAGGTAAACGGATATGCTGCCCGCTTTCGCCGCCGCGCACACCGCGTCCAGATGACCCGCTTCGATCTGCACCGCTTGGTCCATATAATGTGCATGGATCTGCTTTTGATCTTCCGCGTCCCAGCGCGCACCGTCGGTCAGCGCGACCCAAAACGGATAGCCCGGCACCAATGCCTCACCAAACGCAACAAGGTCAACACCTTCGTCTGCGGCCTGATTTATATAGCCTATCACTTTTTTAAGAGTTTCCTCGCGGTTAAGCCACACTGGCGCCATCTGCGCCAGGCCGACTTTAAGCTGATCTTTTGATTTATCCATGCTGCGTTCTTTCCAGTTACCCTGTGAAAGTTTTATAAACTTTACCGCCAGAGCGCAAGAGGGATAATCGCTATCCGCCCAATGAATAACTGCGAAGGATGGAATTGACCACCTTGCCTTCTTCCTTATGGGTTTCATAGATATGAACCTGATGCACATGTGATGCCATCACTGCCTCGCCGCCCAGCTCTTCTTCCGTCACTTTGGCGCGTCGAAGCCGTGCCAGCGTCACGTGGGGGCGATATGGCCGTTCGATCAGCGGATAACCGACACCGCGAAATGTTTTATCCAGTGCCGCCTGAAGCGCGCTTAAAGCTGCGCTGGGTGT
>CAXBLS010000032.1:0-29273 GCA_963976585.1 uncultured Kordiimonadaceae bacterium | reverse complement strand
GAGAGTATTCAATCGAGAAATTATGAGTAATTTTGAATAAGTATTGTAATTTCTATTAATTGACTGCTTACCACCCAAAGCAGACATTCGCTGATAAGACAAGTTGTTAGCGTATTTTCCTTTTATTCGGATGATGTAAAGATATTTTACTGGTACAGAATGGAAAGAATTAAATTTTCCGAAGAACTGGAAGTTCGCTCAACCACTTTACTCCCGTAGCAGGTTGGCGATGCGCTGCGCGGTGTCGGGGTTGTGGACTTCTTTCAAACCCGCGATGCACTGCTTGATATTGACCATTTCGGCCCGGCGTTCTTCACTCTGTGAATAATAGCCATCAATTCGCGGTGTGTTTAACGCAGTCAGGATCGCGTCAACCTTTTCCCATTGGGGCAGGATATCATCGCGCAAGGTCTGTTTGGTAATAAGATCGATCACCTTGTCGTTATGAAGCGCAAGGTTATATTTCACAATCAAGTCACCATCATTATCGTTACTGCATCTCAGCTCGATGCCCTTCACGTGAGAGTAAAGGACAGTCTTTTCTTCCTGGGAGAAGAAGTCGCTGTAAACTATGTGATCAGGCGTGACGATGTGATAAAAGTTTCGGTCATAGTTCCAAAAGTAGGCGCCGCCGATTAAAATGACAATCGTGGGAATGGTTGTCCATGTCGCCGTGTGTTTTGCTTTGCTACGAATATAGCCACCCGGGTTAAAACCGGCTTTACTGGTGATTTCTCTTCTTCGGATATCATTTGTAATGTCAATCCGCAAATCGCCCAGCTCTTCAAAGGTATTATAGTTTTCTTTTTTTTGTTGCAGGGTCCTGTATTCCACATAGTCCGTCCAGTTTTTAAGCAGGTTGGAAAAAAGCGCATAATAGCCAACCACAAGGCCCAGGCCGATTAGATAGTCACCTATGCCTGCAGCATCAAACCACTCAAGGTCTGCGACCCGCTCCTGTTTATACCAGTCAGCGCCGAAGCCATCGACCATGATCACAAGGAAAATGGCGCCAAATATCCAGAAAAAGAAACCAAATGTTACAAACCAATAGGCATATGTGGATGATTTCGAGAAAGGTTTGCTTTTAATGTATTCTTCAAGCGTAATCATAAGCTGATCGGCGAGCTTTACTTCATGATCACTTAGGTCACGGTCAAAACCAGTATTTTGAGATTTATTGCGCCAGTTTTGAAATGCCTGCCAAAGTTGCTGCAAGACCGCATAGGAACATAAAACCAATATCATTAAGCCTATCAACGGCAGCAAATTAAAGCCGACTTTGTTTGTGATGGATATTATTCTCTCCAATGACCAGATGTTGCCATAGATAATGGCAGCTTGAAGGTAATAAAAATAAAGAAAGCCTATCGCCATTGAGCACATAAGAATAACTACATACATGAAAGAACTGCTCATGGCTTCTTTGATGCGGCTCAGGAGGCGGGAGTTGTCCGGGTTTGTAACTTCAGCATATATTTCGCCTAAGGTTACTTCTTCCTCGTCTTCCGCCTTGACCTTTTCTTCTACTTTGAGCCTTTCAAGCTCATTGATATTTATTAAATGGATAAGTGCTGGAATATTGATCAGAAAAAGCCACCATAAGTCTGTACGTAAATCAAAAATTGCGATGGTTAATAAAATTAAGTTTATAAATGCGTGGGCCATGTGAAGCA
Organism: uncultured Kordiimonadaceae bacterium; assembly: GCA_963976585.1. Lineage (GTDB taxonomy): Bacteria > Pseudomonadota > Alphaproteobacteria > Sphingomonadales > Emcibacteraceae > Pseudemcibacter. The sequence goes on along the minus strand of CAXBLS010000032.1, from coordinate 27,597 downwards.
AATTATTAAACAGAGCAAATAAAACACGAGCAACACTTTGCAGCTGCATCGGATTTTTCAGCTTCTGAAGAGCCATATGGTAGCTAAAGGTCATTAGCAGGAGTAACACACCCAGTGGTCCAGGGGCGGGAAACTTAATAAAGGGTGGTAGGATACCATATGCTAACAACAAGAAAAGAATAGTACCGAGCGCCAAAATCCTCACTTGCCATGTGTTGAGCAGAATGAGGGCAGGACTTATTTCTCTGGTCGTATACGTTTCTATCAATAAGCCCCCCACAACGAATTTCTTCGGAAATCGAATTTCTGCATCATAAAGGTCCAGGAAGATGCGTACAAGTGCTGAAAGTTTTTTTCTAAATTCAAGTCTTTAATCTCTATGTCCGCTTTGGTTCGGAAGCAGTCATTCGTGGTCTGATATTTGCCCAAAAGAAAATGGCTGGATAACTCTGTCACAAACTTGTGATTTGTAGGTGAGCCTAGATTATCCCTAAACTAATAAAAAGGAGACAATGATGAAAAAGCTTATCTTAATAATGCTTGCCTGGTCATTTAGTGCTACGGCGCAGGAATTTGACAGCACCGCCATGAATAAAGTAGACGGTTGCATGAGTGGCCCGACACACGAATTTGGAAAATATATTGGCGACTGGAATATCCTTGAGCGTCGCTTGGACCAGGATGGAAAATGGACCGAACATACTGGCACAAAATGGAACTTCAAATGTGTCGGTAATGGTATCGCCGTGCAAGATTATTGGCTACCGGCAAATGGAACCGCAGGCACCAACCTACGCGTTTATAACCCGAGCACTAAAAGCTGGGACATCGCATGGACTGCGACCCTTACTCCTGGCTTGGCCAGGATCAATGCTGTGCAGCATGATAACGGCAATATGGTTATGCACTATGTGACCGAAATTACGCCAAAACGACGCATTACATTCTTCCCACCCCATAAAAACGGCTGGGCTTGGCAGATGGAAATTGACCTCGAAGGGCGCGGATGGACCAAAGTACTCGAACTGATAGCAAGCAATCCAGAGGACAACCTACTAAAGTCGGGATTGGGGCGTTAGCGGACACTCTGAGTAAGCAAGAATAGCCGAAAGTGATAATTATCTCGAATGGCCGCTTCTGACCCGACAAAGACATTCAGGAGTTTGACGTTCATTGGACCTCTTCATATTGAAATAAAGGATGCATAAGTTCTTTTTTTCAGTAGACTGATTGCAAAAAGAGGGAGAAGGCTGTTGTCTGAGGGGACGAAGAAGTTATTGGGGTTTTGGGATTTGATGAGCATATCGCTGGGGCAGATCATTGGCACCGGGGTAGTGGTTCTTACCGGGATCAGCATCAGCATGACCGGATACGGTGCGCCGTGGGCATTTATTTTTGCGCTGGTGATTGTTGCCATACCAACCATTTGTATTGCCGCGTTGGGGTCTGCGGTTCCGAGCACGGGTGGTAATTATACTTATGTTCGTGACCTTATTGGCTCTCGTACGTCGTTTTTATATCTTTCGTTGCTGGTATCCGGGCAGGTTATTCTAGCCAGTTTTGCCATTGGCTTCGCTGAATATACCGAAGCGATCTTTCCAGGACTTAATATGACTTTGGTTGCGGGGGCAATTATGGTGCTGTGCTTTCTGGCCAATTTGTTTGGTATCAAAACTGCGGCGCGCTTTCAAAGTATCATGGTGCTCGTTCTTGTTATCTCATTGATATTTTACATATTTTCGGGTTTTTCTTATGTTGATGATTACAGTCACTACGGCGATATCAATGAAATATTTCCAAGCGGCTTTGCGGGATTTTTTGCCGCTGCGTTTTTACTTCGTCTGAGTTTGATAGGTTCTGAATTTGTCTCTGAATTTGGTGATGAGATGGAAAATCCGGGCGTTCTTATTCCGCTGGTGATGGGGCTTTCTTTGTTGCTTGTGGTGATCCTTTATATCGGCATTGCCATCGTTGCGACTGGCGTTTTACCGCTTGAAGAGATTAAGGGAAAGAATTTGGCAGCGACCGCATATGTGGTGTTTAGTCCCGCAGTTTACTACGCCTTTATCGGTGGCGGTATTATGATCTCATTGGTGACGTCGCTCAATGCCATATTTGCATGGTGCACAAGGGGGCTTTATATGGCGACGGAAGATGGTTGGCTGCCTATGAAGTTGGCTGCCAAAAACCGATTTGGTACGCCTTATATATTTCTGACGTTGTTCTTTGTGGTTGGTATTACGCCTATTTTGCTTGATCTGAGCCTGAGCTATGTTTCTATCCTTGGTAACGCCGTTGGTGCGATCTTTGGCTTGTTTCCGGTATTTGCGCTTTATAATTTGGCGAAACGCAATCCCGATGCTTATGCAAAAGCACCCTTTAAATTGCCGATCTGGGCAACCAAGCTTTTCCCGCTTATATCAGTGGTGATTTATGGTTACGGAATCTATTCGTCGTGGGATTTTATCGGCAATCTTGGATGGTCGATGCTGGCTGGATATGTGGTGGTTGTGCTTGGCTATATCCATTTTCGCGCACCATACGTGGCGGCGTGCCAGCGCGACTAGACTGCGCCTTTGAGCACGACAAGCAAGCGTTCGATGTCATCCATATCGTTAAAGACCGAGGGTGATATGCGAAAGCGGTCGGGATAGACGGATATCTGAATTTTTGCGGCATTGAGGCGAGGGCCGAGGATGGAATGGGCGTTTTCCATTTTGCCAACTACCATTGGACCGTTGCTATCAAGCGGGGTCCAGAGCTCGTACCCTAATTTGGGAAGCTCTTCTTTCAGCCGGTCCGTCATGCTCCGCGAATGGGCATGGATAGTATCAACGCCAAGTCCCAATATATAATCAAGCGATTCCGTAAGGATTGCCACGCCTGTGAATGACCGCGTGCCAATAGCGAAATGACCGGAGGCGCTTTTAGGGAAGCCGTAATTTTCTCTGGCTTCTTCTGCGCCAATCCCTTCGCGAGGAGTATTAAGGCCGAAATAGCCAAAATTACTTTGGGTGAGGTGCTCTTGAGCGCTCTTGCTGGCGTAAACAAAACCGACACCGAAATCACCCATCAACCATTTGTAACTTGAACAGGCGGCAAAATCGATACCGCTTTCTTTAACATCTATGGGAACGGTGCCCGCGCCTTGTATGATATCAGCGTAAACCAGTGTGTCATTTGCGTGGGCAATTTCGCAGACCGCCTTAAGATCATGCATAAAGCCATTTTCCATTGCCACCAGCGAAAGCGCGATAAATTTTGTATCTGGCCGCAGAGCTTTTTTGATATCTTCCAGTTCAATACGTCCGTCGCGTTCTTTTATCCGAGTCACCGCCATGCCCATACGTTCAAGCCCATCATATGTGGCAAAGGAGCCGGGGAAATGCAGTACGTCTGTAATAATATGGCCGCCGCTGTGAGGATAGCCAAGGGCGCGAACAATCGCCTGTTCCCCGGCTGAGGTGCTTTGTACGTAAGCCACTTCGTCAAAATCGGCATTTATCAACTTGGCAAAATTTTCCAGCGGCAGGTTGCTGTCATGTCTGCCGCCCGGCGCGTCTGGATGCAGGCGTCTTTTCGCGAGATAGGTTTCAACCGCTGCGCTGGATTTTAAGCTGATGGGATGTTGCGATGCACTGTTGAGATACGTGGTTGCCATTTTTTCAAACGACGTTTTATCAGGGAGGAACGGTAAAGAGCTTGCCTGAGCCATGGCGATACCACCAACAGGAAGAACGGCGGCCGTCTTTAGTACGCTTCTGCGTGTCATTTTCATGATGATTTCCTAACGTCGTATTCTGCAATTAAATGCAGCTTAACGTGCTTAACAAGATTTGTCACTTGGCTAGCCATTTTACAACTGGACAATCGCAATAACTTTCTAGAGGATGGCTTTCAGTGTTAGGATTAATTGAGGAAGATTTTATGCATCTTTTAGATAACCCCATCAGGTCTGATGAACTGCTTGTTAAAACGGTAGATATTAAACATCGCTTTTATGCCTCGTCTTCTGAGCCAATGAGCCACAAGGAACTCATTGAACTTGCAAGGGATGTTGGTGATGAGCACTTGATCGAACTCTATAATGATCATTCTCTTGGCTATGCTGAAAATGGTGGTAGTCTTGACTTAAGGCGGGAGCTTGCAACGCTGTACGGACCGGAAATAAGCGCCGAAAATATCGTTGTTTTTCCGGGTGCACAAACCGGTATGACTATTACGACTCAGGCGCTTCTGCACCCGGGGGACCACGCAATTGTCGTGACCCCAAGTTACCAGTCGCTGGAGGAAGGCATTAAGTATGCAGGTGCCGAATTTACCCGAGTGATGCTTTCGCCGGATAATAACTGGCAAATTGATGTCTCAGCCGTTGAAGCTGCCATTCGCGGTAACACAAAATATATTGTTCTCAATGATCCTCATAATCCGTCTGGCGCGTTGCTTAGCGCGGATACAAAACGCGCTCTGGTGGCACTGGCGGAAGAAAATGACATTCTTATTTTCTCTGATGAGGTTTACCGCTTGCTTGAACTTGATCCTTCGGATCGCTCAAACTCAATTGCAGAATTGTCATCAAATGGTATCGCGCTTGGCACTATGGCCAAACCGTTTGGCTGCGGTGGGATGTGTATTGGTTGGGTCGCTTGTCAGGATAAAAGCATCATAGAAAAGTTACGTAAAGCTCAACATCTTTTTGCGGTTTGTTTTTCCCGCGCCGGTGAAATACAGGCGATGATGGCACTGCGCGTACGGGATAAAATAGTCGAAAAAAACATGCAGATTATCTATGAAAATCTAGAGCTTCTCAAAGACTATTTTTCTCGCAATCAAGATCTTTTTGAATGGATGCCCCCTCAAGCGGGTGGAACCGGTTTTGTAAAGTTTAAGGGGCCGATTAGCGCCGATGAACTTGCCGAAGAGCTATTGGGACAGGAGATTTTAGTTTTTGGATCAGCGATTTTTGATTGCGACGAAGAGCTTAAACAATATTTTCGTATCGGTTTTAGTCGCCGGACGATGCCCGCCGCATTAAAAGCATTTGAAGAATTCGTCGAAGAGAGAAGAGCACAGTGGGGACATCCGCGCCGTTAGTCAGTTGAGAATATAACGAGAGAAAAATATGCAAGATCAAGTCCCTAATTTCGATAAGAAGGCTATTAAAGATATAGTGAAAGAGCATTACAGTATTGAAGGCGAAATAAAGCCGTTGGTTTCCTATGAAGATCAAAATGCCCGCATCAACACTGGCGATGCAAAATATGTTCTTAAAATTTCCAACAAAAAATGGTCGCTGAACTATGTGAAGATGCAGACAGAGGTTCTTGATCATCTTAAAAACACCGATCCCGAGCTTACATTTCCAAGCGTCGTCAAATCAATTAAAGGCGAGAGTATTGTCTTCGTTGATGGGTTTGCGGTTAGACTGCTTACTTATCTCGAAGGGGAATTGCTCACCAATATAACGAGGACGCCGGAACTTTACAGAGATGTGGGCAGGTTCCTGGGGCAATTTTCCAAAGCCATGCAGAGTTATTCGCCATCGCCCGATTCTGATGGCTCGGATAAATTTTGGAAGCTCGACAATGTCATTGCCTGTAAAGAATATCTTCCAGACGTGATTGATGAGGACGCCCGCGACCGGATTGCACGCCTGTTTAAAATATACGAGCACAAAATTGCTCCAAGACTTCCTTCCTTTAGAAAAGCGGTTATTCATAGTGATGCCAATGAGCAAAACTTTCTCATCAATCCTGCTTACCCGACGAAAATAGCAGGACTGATTGATTTCGGTGAAATGCAGATTGCCAGTCAGGTTAACGACTTGGCAATCACGCTTGCATATGCTCTTCTCGGTGAAAATGATATTGGTATGGCGGCCAGAGAAATTATTGCGGGCTATGAAAACGAATTTCCACTTGAGGATCAGGAACGGGACGTCCTTTATTATCTGATGGCGATGCGGCTGGTGACAAATATTACCATGACTTCACACACAGCAAAGCAGCAACCCGATAACGAATATATCCTGATTGCACAAGGTCCGGCGCGGGCGCTTCTTAAGCAACTTGAAGAACAAAACTATATCCAACTGTAGAGTAAACAATTATGCCATATAACGAACCGTGGTCAAAAAGACATAAAGCAGTCACAGGTGGGCTTCCGTTTAATCTGTCCAATTCATTTGCCGAGCCGCTGACAAACGAAGAGCTGATCAAGTTATCCTTGGAGCGTGGCGATCAGGATATTGTAGAGCAATATTATAATCATTCGCTTGAATATACTCCTAATGGAGGCAGCCTGGATTTGCGAGAGGAAATTGCAAAACTCTACGGGCCTGACATCAATGCCGACAATATAGTTGTTTTTCCCGGTGGCCAGATCGCTGTTCAAACCGCAGCTATCGCCCTTTTAGATCAGAATAGTCATTCTATTACCTTTACTCCCGGTTATCAGTCGGTACAGGAAGCCCCCATTCACGCGGGCAGCGAGGTGACCAAAATTCCTCTCTATCCAGAAGATAACTGGCAAATTGATCCGAAAAAAGTCGAGGCGGCCATAAGATCCAACACAAAATATATGGCTTTCAACGAACCTTATAATCCAGCTGGTACGCTGATGAGTGCTAAATGTCAGGCGGAACTGGTAAAAATAGCCGAGAAAAACGGCGTCTATATTCTTTCGGATGAAGTTTACCGACTACTTGAACATGATGTGCGTGATCGTCTGCCGACAATGGCGGATTTATATGACAAAGGTTTAAGTGTTGTGACTACGTCCAAACCGTGGGGTGGATGCGGTATAACCGTTGGCTGGTTGGCATTTCAAGATATGGATCTCAGACAAAAGCTTATTGATACCATGTATTTCCATACCGCTTGTCCAAGTAGAGCCAGTGAAATTCAGGGTATTATGACCTTAAGGGCAAGCGATCAGATACTTGAGAGAAATCTGAAAATCATCAAGTATAATATCACTCTTCTGGATCAATTCATCGAAAAATATAGCGACTTATTTGAATGGGTTAGACCGAATGCCGGCGCTATTTGCTACGTGAAATTCAAAGGACCATTATCCTCAGATGAATTGGGCACAGAGCTGGCAAAAGCGGGTATTTCAATAAAACCGTCCTATGTGTTTTCCGAAGAAAGCATCTATGACAGCGACTATTTTCGTGTGGGCTTTGGTGAGAAAATTATGCCAAAGGCGCTCGACGCCCTGAGCCAATTTGTCGAAAACCATAAAGAGGGGTGGCGCACCTAGGGAACTTTTTATCGTGACATAGAAGCCTTGATAGTTATGATAAAAAGAAAATTTTACAAAATATAATCAGCAAAGAGGGAACAACGTATCAGCGATTCATGTAGCAATTCCGAAGAAGGATTAATCAGAACAATTGGCACCCGCGCACTGGGAACCAACGTTTTTAACATGGTGGTCGGCGCTGGAATATTCGTTCTGCCCGGTGTTGTCGCCGCGAAACTTGGCCCCGCTGCGATTGTCGCATACTTGATATGCGGCGTTGCCATTAGTCTTATATTTCTTTGCTACGCTGAAATAGGCAGCCGTGTTACGCGAAGCGGGGGTTCCTACGCCTATATTGAGGAGGCATTTGGCCCCTTCGCCGGATTTATTTCATCAATGCTGCTGTGGTTTGGTTGGGCTGTACTTTCCGATGCCGCTCTTACTGTTGCTATGATAGAAACCCTTGCGATCGCTGTACCGGAGCTTCAGGAGCCGTTCTGGAAAATAGTATTTATGCTTGTACTATTCACTTTTATGGTTGGTACCAATATTATCGGCGTAAAGACGGGTGTGCGGCTTTATGTATTTAATACCATTGCTAAATTTGTGCCGCTAGCGCTTTTGTTGCTTGCGGGTTTTTTCTTTATAAAACTAGACAATCTGATCATCACTGAATGGCCATCTTTTGCCAATATTGGCGCAGCAACATTGGTGTTGATCTTTGCTTTTTCCGGTGCGGAATGCGCGCTAAACGCAAGTGGTGAGATTGAAAATCCGTCAAAGACTGTGCCGCGCGGTATCTTACTCGGTCTAGGCAGCATTTTTGTGTTGTATCTCGGGTTGCAAACGGTTGCGCAGGGTGTCCTCGGCGCAGAACTTGCCAATAATACCGAAGCGCCGCTTGCCGCGGCTGCCAATGAAATATTTGGTGACTGGGGTGTGAAGCTGCTTATTGTTGGTGGTGCTATCTCAATTTTCAGTACCTTAAGCGGTGATATTCTCGTGACACCACGTGTGGTTTTTGCCGCCGCACGGGACGGCAATTTACCGAAGCCGCTCGCCAAGGTTCACGCGAAATATAAGACTCCTTACATATCGATCATATTCTATGCCTGTATGATTGTCCTGCTTGCACTTAGCGGCCAATTTAAAGTGCTGGCTGTTATGGCATCGGGTTCTATCCTACTTGTTTATGCAGGCGTGAGCCTTGCAACCCTCAAATTGAGGCTCCGAGACGGACCGCCGACAGAGGGACAATTTAAAATGCCTGGAAAGGCTATTATTCCTATTCTTAGCTGTGGTGTAATCTCTTGGATGCTCTGGCAATTGACTATGGAAGAAGCTCTTGGCCTATTGGCTCTGATTGCGATATCGATTATCATCTTCGTGGTGCAGAAAATGATCAACAAAGAAAGCGCTTGACCAAAAAGAGCATCCTAAAAAACGGACAAAGTATAAAGATCACAGTTGCATCGTGACCCAGGATTAATTATTCAGTCTATTGTGCTCAGCCATCACTCTCTGAAGTGCAGTGTGAGAAATTGATTTAGCCTGCCGGCCATTTTGTCCTGTCATGTCCTTTGCAGCGACGAGAGCATTGATAATAGCTTCTTCAGTTGCACGCACTGTGCCTAGAAACAAGGGATCTATTTCATCATTTGAAATCATTTTTACCGTTGAAGCTGGCCCACTCTGGCTCGCGTCTTCGTTTGCCGTTGAAAAGGCGATAAATATATCTCCGGAACCATTGCCGGCGAAACTTCCATTTCTTGCAAGTCCCAAAGCGGCTCGCCTGGCCAATCGTTTCATTTGATGCGGTAAAAGCGGTGCATCAGTGGCGACGACAATAATAATCGACCCGGTATCTGATTTTGGGGCATCAGGTTCATTATAAGCCAGATCATCCTGTAGGTGTTTGCCGACAGGAACACCCAACACACGTAGTGTCTCCCTCGTGCCGTAGTTAGCTTGTACGAGGACACCTACGGTAAACGGGCCATCAATTGTTTCCACTATTCTCGACGATGTTCCGATACCGCATTTAAAATCATGACATATCATTCCCGTGCCACCACCAACATTACCCTCTGCCACTGCGCCAGGTTTTGCGTTGTTCAATGCTGCTTTCGCGTGCTCGCTTTTCACATGAAAGCCGTTGATATCATTAAGGTATCCATCCCAGGTCTCTGCTACGACAGGCAGTGACCACCAATATCCGCTGGAATCAGCATTGCCCTGTTCGACCCGCCATTCTATTGTTCCTTGATGTACGGCACCGACACTGTGAGTGTTGGTGATGAGGACTGGGCCCTCTAATAACCCTGATTCTTCCAGCCATGCCCGACCTGTCATTTCGCCGTTGCCGTTTAAAGAAAATGATGCGCCAAAAGCGGGAAGAGTATCACTTGCTCTGCCTCTGGGCAAAATTGCCGTTACTCCGGTTCTGACCGCTTTGCCGTTCTCTAAATCATGGATAATTGTCTCATGTCCAACTGTCACACCTTTAACATCCGTGATCGCGTTTAGAGGTCCTGTAGTTCCTTCAAACGGAAGACCAAGATCGCGGGCTCTAACCACTTGCTCATCCGCCAAAAGAACTGGGGCAAAGATTAAGGAAAGAACCGTTGATATTAAATAAATCTGGGAAGCGTGTTTCATGATAAATTGATCCTGATATGTTGGTTAAGTAGTCGGTACAAACAAAGCCTACTATTTCTTATAACAAAAACAAAATTTTATTGCATCTGCATTTGCCGACCTTTACTGTTTCATCTATTAAATAGGTATGTTATGAAGTTTTTTGTTACTCTTAACCGCTTCAAAAATAATGTGAGTGTGCACGATGTCAGATGAAGTAATTGCTATTGCCAGTGATCATGGCGGTTTCGATTTTAAAGAACTCCTCAAAGAAGATTTGGAAAGTATGGGCTACGGAATCCTTGATCTTGGATGTCATGACAGTGGATCTGTGGACTATCCGAATTATGCAAATAAAATGGCAGCGGCGATACTCAATGAAAGCGCTTCGCGCGGTGTTTTGGTATGTGGATCGGGGATTGGTATTAGTATTGCTGCTAATCGTCATAAACATATCCGTGCTGCCCTTGTCCATGACGGGCTAACCGCGCGCCTGTGCCGCGAACATAACAATGCCAATGTGTTGGTTCTTGGTGGACGCACTACGGGAATTGAAGTGGCGAAAGATTGTTTGAAAGTATTTCTGGATACGGAATTTGAAGGTGGACGTCACCAAAACCGTATCGATATTATGTCATAACTTATTATTTATTATTAAAGGCTTACACGAATGTCATCAAATTTAGAAACATTTTTTAACTCACCCTTATCTGAAACAGATCCGGCACTTCTGGAAAGTATCGATCTGGAAATGGGTCGTCAACAGAATCACATTGAACTGATCGCATCAGAGAATATCGTCAGTCATGCAGTGATGGAAGCACAGGGTTCCATCATGACCAATAAATACGCGGAAGGCTATCCCGGTCGCCGTTATTATGGTGGTTGCGAGTATGTTGATATTGCGGAAAGTCTTGCCATCGAACGGGCAAAGGAACTTTTTAATTGTGAATATGCCAATGTACAACCACATTCCGGTGCGCAGGCGAATGGTGCGGTGATGCTCGCCCTGACCAAGCCGGGTGATACTATTCTAGGAATGTCACTTGATGCCGGTGGTCACTTAACCCACGGTGCGCCGCCCGCCCAATCGGGAAAATGGTTTAATGCCATACAATATGGCGTGCGCCGTGATGATCACTTGATGGATTTTGAACAGATTGAAACACTGGCAAAAGAGCATAGCCCAAAAGTGATAATTGCCGGTGGCTCTGCTTATCCGCGTGAGATTAATTTTAAGCGTATGCGTGAAATCGCCGATAGTGTTGGGGCTTATCTTCTTGTCGATATGGCTCATTTTGCTGGGCTTGTTGCTGGTGGCGTACATCCAAGCCCGCTTGAACATGCTCATGTGGTTACAACAACAACCCATAAAACCCTGCGTGGCCCGCGTGGTGGTATGATCCTGTGTAATGATCCGGATCTGGGAAAGAAATTTAACAGTGCGGTGTTCCCGGGACTTCAAGGCGGACCGCTTATGCATGTGATTGCCGCGAAAGCGGTGGCATTTGGTGAAGCACTAAAACCTGATTTTAAATCGTACGCCGCGCAAGTGAAGGCCAATGCCCGTGCCCTTGCGCAAAGACTTAATGAAGGCGGCTGCGATATTGTTTCCGGTGGCACCGATACTCATTTGCTGCTTGTTGATCTGCGTCCAAAAGGTCTAACCGGGCGCGATGCTGATAATTCATTGGGACGTGCCAACATTACCTGTAACAAAAATGGTGTGCCGTTTGATCCTGAAAAACCGATGGTTACATCTGGTATTCGTGTGGGAACACCTGCGGGAACAACGCGTGGATTTGGTACCGCTGAGTTTGAGCAGGTGGGTGATTTTATTTTAGAAATCCTTGACGGACTTCAACAAAATCCCGAAGATAACAGTGTTGTGGAAGCAGCAGTGCGTGAAAAAGTTGTTGCGCTTTGCAAGAAGTTCCCGATTTATTAATTTTAAAAAGGAAAAAGGATGCGGTGCCCATTTTGCGGAAATGACGATACCCAGGTTAAGGACAGTCGTCCGACCGAGGATAATTCTGCGATCCGCCGCCGCCGTTCCTGTGGTGGTTGCGGAGCGCGCTTCACCACTTTTGAACGGGTGCAACTACGTGAACTGACCGTTCTTAAAACATCCGGAAAGAAAGTGCCGTTCGAGCGAATAAAGCTCGAACGTTCGGTGCAAATGGCGATCCGTAAACGCCCGGTTGAAGAAGAACAGGTTGAACGCATGGTTAGCGGTATAGTTCGCCAACTTGAAAGTATGGGCGAGAGCGAAATTCCGTCTGAGACTATTGGCAAGCTGATTATGGAGGGGCTTGAGCAGCTTGATACGGTGGCATATGTCCGATTTGCATCGGTTTATAAAAACTTCCGCGAAGCCAGCGATTTTGAACATTTCGTCAGCGAGATAGCTGATCATGACGAAACCTGATCGTCGAATATCACTCAATGATTATGCCTATATGAAAATGGCGCTGGACCTCTCAAGGAGAGGGCTTGGGACAGTGCACCCTAATCCGTCTGTTGGTTGCGTGATCGTGAAAGACGGACATATTATTGGTCGTGGCTGGACCGGGAGGGGCGGGCGTCCGCACGCAGAGGCCATTGCTCTTGAACGAGCAATAAATGCAGAAGGTGCAACGGCTTATGTGACACTTGAGCCCTGTGCCCACCACGGAAAAACGCCACCTTGTGCCGCAGCATTGGTGAGCGCCGGGGTAGCGGAGGTTATCATTGCAACCAATGATCCAGATCCGCGAGTAAGTGGTGATGGTATTAAAATATTACAGGAGGCAGGCATCTGCGTTCATTGCGGCCTTATGAAATCGCAGGCAGATTTGATTCATCAGGGATTCTTTAATAGAATTGAACTTAATCGCCCACTTGTGACTGTGAAAATAGCCAGCTCGGCGGATGGAAAAATTGCCAAAAATAAGGGCGAAAAAACATGGGTAACCAGCCCAGAATCGCGAATGCGAGGGCATATGTACCGCGCCAATCACGATGCCATTTTGGTGGGGATTGGTACTGTCCTTGTTGATGACCCTACGCTCGATTGTCGGATTTCTGGTCTTGAGGATAGGTCACCGATCAGGGTCGTTATTGATACACATTTACGGATCGATCCAGCAAGTAAACTGTGTAAATCAGCTGATAAAATACCGCTCTGGATCATGACTGCTAGTTTTGACGAACAGAAATATGCAGAGATCACAAAAACGGGAGCACGAATTTTCTGTCTTGAGCAGGATGTGGACGGTCAGGTAGATTTGCAACAGGCGATGACTTCACTGGCGGGCGAAGGGATAACAAGATTATTGTGCGAAGGTGGCGGTAAACTTAATGCTTCCCTGATAAGAGCAAGTCTGGTAGACCGTCTGATATGGTTTAAATCTGCTGATTCTATTGGTGGAAATGGTGTGAATGCGCTATATGACATTGCACTTGATGAATTGGATCAATATTTGAATTTATCGCTGCTGGAAGAGGGCCATTCGGGTCCTGATCATTGGCAGTATTTTGAAAGTTTTAACGGCTAGAAGATGTTTACAGGAATTATTACCGATATTGGCGAAGTTACCGAGCTGAATAAAAGTGGCGATACCCGCATGGCTATTCGCACAGCTTACGACACTTCAACGATCGAATTTGGTGCTTCTATAGCCTGTTCTGGGGTTTGCCTCACCGTAGTTGATAAAGGTGATGACTGGTTCAGTGTTGATGTTTCGGCGGAGACGCTTTCCTGCACCGTGCTCGGTGACTGGAAAACGGGAACCCGGGTGAATCTTGAGCGCGCTTTAAAGGTCGGCGAGGAACTTGGCGGCCATCTTGTGACTGGTCATGTGGACGGGGTCGGGGAAATAATTTCAGTTGAGGCCGAGGGTGATAGCAAGAAATTTACCTTCATTGCGCCGCAAGACTTAAAATCGTTCATTGCTGCGAAGGGATCGGTGACCATCAACGGAGCGTCGCTTACAGTGAACGAAGTGACGGATGATAATGACCGCACACTTTTTTGCGTTAATATCATTCCTCACACTCAGGAAAAAACAACATTTTCGGATCTTGCCGTTGGCGATGCCGTGAATATCGAAATTGACATTCTCGCGCGTTATGTTGCCAGAATGCGTGACCTATAACCCAAAAAATATTGACAAAGAAAAGACATAGAGAGAAATATGCCTAATAATTTTCTATCCCCAATCGAGGATGTATTAGAAGACGCGAAAAATGGACGGATGTTCATTCTTGTTGACGATGAAGACCGTGAAAATGAAGGGGATTTGATTATCCCATCACAAATGGCGACACCGGATGCAATTAATTTTATGGCAACCCATGGCCGTGGCCTTGTTTGTCTGGCACTGACCGCAAGGAGATCCGCAGATCTCGGCCTAGAGATGATGTCACAGAAAAACGCGACCCGTCATCAAACGGCGTTTACTATCTCAATTGAAGCGGCCGAAGGTGTGACCACTGGTATTTCGGCTGCTGACCGCGCAAAGACCATTGCCGTGGCGATTGATCCAACAAAGGATAAGAAAGACATTGTAACACCCGGGCATGTGTTTCCGATCGTCGCTAAACGTGGCGGTGTGCTTGTTCGCGCTGGTCATACAGAAGCGGCCGTTGATGTGGCGCGCCTCGCGGGGCTCATTCCTTCCGGGGTGATTTGCGAGATTATGAAAGACGATGGAACGATGGCCCGTTTGCCGGATCTTGTGGAATTCGCCAAGAAACACAATCTTAAAGTCGCGACAATTGCCGATCTAATAGCCTATCGTCGCCGCAATGATAACCTTGTCGAATGCATTGATACCACCGAAGTGGATAGCGAATTTGGTGGAAAATTTACCATGCGTGCCTATCTGGCCAAAGACGACGGAATTCAGCATTTTGCACTTGTAAAAGGTGATCCAAAGACGGCGAAGAAGGTACTGGTTCGCATGCATTCCTTTAATATTTTTGAAGATCTTCTCGGGCAACAAGGGCCGCGTAGAAGCCAGTGTAACCGCGCTATGGAAGAACTTGGAAAAGAAGAGTGTGGTGTGATGGTCTTCCTGCGTGAAAACCGGAAAACATATATTACCGATGAGATCGCAAAGAAAGATCAGAAGCAGAAAAGAAAATCGCCCAATATTAAAAATTATGGTATCGGTGCGCAAATACTCCTTGATCTTGGAGTCAAAGATTTTGTCCTTCTTTCTGATAGCGAACAAAACGTAATCGGTATTGAAGGGTATGGTCTCAATATCGTTGGTCATCAACGTTTCGATGAGAATATCGATCTAAAAATCATCAGTAATGAGGGATAGAGTTCATGAAATTACTTATTGTTGAGGCAAGATTTTATGAAGATATCGCCGATGAGCTCGTAAAGGGCGCCATTCAGGTGCTTGAAGCAGCAGGTGCAGAATATGACCGCATTTCAGTGCCGGGTGCATTTGAAATTCCCGGCGCCATAAGATTTGCCGCTGACGGGCATGATGGCTATGATGGCTATGTCGCCCTTGGCTGCGTTATTCGCGGTGAAACCAGCCACTATGATTATGTCTGCGAAGAAAGTGCGCGAGCCCTTCAGGATCTAGCGATCAAAGATAGACTAGCCATTGGTTACGGTATTCTCACTGTGGAAAGCCGTGATCAGGCCTGGGCCAGATGTTCGGTTGAAAAATATAATAAAGGTGCTGCAGTAACAGAGGCTGCACTGCGTATGATTGAACTTAAAAAACAATATGGATTAATACGTTGATGACTGAAAAGAAACCTGTCAAAGGGGGAGCACGAAGCTCTGCACGTCTTGCGGCAGTGCAGGCGCTCTACCAGATAGAAGCAAGTAACGCCAAGTCGCTTGTTGTGGTTCAGGAATTTATTGATCACCGGATTGGTGAAACTATTGATGACGATTCATTTGCAACAGCAGACGGTGAGTTTTTCAAAGATATTGTCATCGGTGTCGAACAACGCGCCGAAGAAATTGACGAGCAGATTAGATCCAGCCTAAGCAAGGATTGGAGTCTGGAGCGAATCGAATCTGTGGCTAGGGCTGTGCTGCGCGCAGGCACATATGAAATATTGGCGCGGCCCGACGTGCCGACCAGTGTTATTATAAATGAATATGTTGACGTAGCAAAAGCCTTTTATGAAGACAGCACGCCGGGATTTGTTAATGGTGTACTTGACAAGATTGCCAAAAATAACCGTTGAGTGATGAAAGATTAGAAACTGACAGCATCTGAATTTGATCTTATAAAAAAATACTTTGCGCCGCTCGCTGGTACTGGCGCACCTGCTTACTCACTTCGTAATGATGCAGCGCAATACACGCCTCCTCCTGGCAAAGACCTTGTTTTTACTAAAGATACTCTGGTGGCTGATATCCATTTCTTTGCCAATGATAATCCGTCATTGGTGGCGCAAAAAGCACTCGGGGTCAACCTCTCGGACCTGGCGTCCATGGCAGCCGAGCCAGTGGGTTATTTGCTCAGTCTAGCGCTGCCCAAACAAAATTTTGAGCGCGAAAAATGGGTAGCGAGCTTCGCGGATGGACTTAAAAATAACCAAGACAAATATCGATGGCAGCTTTGGGGCGGAGATACGGTATCGACGACTGGGCCAATTACAATTTCGGTTACCGCTATTGGTCTGGTTAATCAAGGCAGGATAGTTTCGAGGTCAACAGCAAACCCGGGCGATGATATTTACGTGTCGGGATCTCTGGGTGATGCGGCGGCCGGTCTCGAGGTCATAAAGAAAAATCTGGACCCGCACAAATATAGGTACCTGATCGATCGTTACCATTTGCCGCAGCCGAGGCTGAAGCTGGCAAGTAAACTAGCAGAATTGGCGACGTCGATGATGGATATTTCAGATGGTCTTTTGGGAGATTTAAGTCATATTTGTGAAAACTCAGTCGTTGGTGCTGAGGTTTTTGCTAAAAAAATACCCATTTCAACTCCGTTCGGTAATCTTTTGGAAACCAAAAACGAGTATAGTCATCTAGCTTGGAACGGAGGTGATGATTATGAACTGTTATTCACTGCGTCCCTGGAAAATAGTGACCAAATTTCAAAACTATCCAAAAAGCTGGGAATAGAGCTTACGAAGATAGGTGAAATTACCGATGGTCAGAATATAAGATTGCTTGGTGATGATGGCGCAGAAATTGATACAAAATCAAAAGGCTATCGTCACTTTTAAAACCTAGGGTGTTTAAAAATGGCTGACGAAGACGAAAAGCAAGAAGGACAGAATGTTGATGAGAAAAAAGGTGGCGGTAAGAAATTACTGATCATCGGGCTTCTTGCGGGTCTAATTTTTGGCGGTGGTGGTGCCGCAGGCTATTTCATATTTATGGGTGGTGACAAGGGCGAGCCGGAAGTGTTAGAAGAGGAAATAGTCGAAGAAAAGGGGCCAGAACTTCCCGATTACCAATATGCTCGCATGGATAAATTACAGCTTCCTGTATTTTACAATGGTCGGGTGCTTAATTACGCGGTTATGGACGTTTCACTGGAGACCATTGGTAACGATAATAAAATGATTGCGGTTCAGAATGTACTGATCGTGCGAGATGCCTTACTACGCCATTACAGCATCAATTCTGTTGGCAGGGAAGATAATCCCAGTATTGTAGATTTCGACAAATTATCGGAAAAAATTAAAGAATTTTCAAACGCGGAAGCACACAAAGATATCGTCACACGTGTGATCATCAGTGAGGCGCTTAGCTTCTAGTTTCCAGCTTGCGGACCACCAGTAGCAGCACCAAAGCGGCCTACATTTCCGAATAATTCTGCAAAAAAGTTTTCATCTTTACCGTGGGTAACTGTTTTCTTTGATACAGGATCAATCACCTTATTATCGGCAACAGTAAATCTACGGATGTCGGAGACATAGTTTTCATCGTCAAAAGAGATGGCGAGTATGTTCATTTCGACAACCTTTTCCTTGAAAATAGCCCATCTGGTCGTTTTCTTATTGTAATAGTACCAGTTGTTATCATCGAAAGTTGGTTTCATCGTTGGATTGCCAAGCATCGCTTCCACGGTTTCTTTTGTATCGATATCAGTTCTTACGGCGTCAACCATTTTCGGGTCCGGGATATAGCCACGCGATTCATTTATTGTCGAACAGGCGGATACCGTCGTGACAATTAAGGAAGTAAAAATAATGTTTTTCAAAATATTCATCATAACTAACTTATGCTGTTTCAACAGCCAATCCATTTTAGATTTAATTGCAGTTTGTGTCGTTGCGTGGTAATTCACACACGTAACTTTAAATCACATATACTATAGTGTCTAAATTTGGCAACAAAATGGCATTTGCCGTCAGTCTAGTCAATGTTTTAGTAGATGTATTTTATTAATTGTTCTCCATCTTAAATTTAGGTGGACAGTAAGAAGAGTATAGAAAGTAATATATAGATGTTTGGATTTCTATCTAAGAAAAAAGCGCTGAATAACGTTGGCCATAAATTATTTGTCTCCGTTATTGATCAATCACGGTTAGCTTGGTTTTATTCAGAACTCGCAGTAGAAGATAATCTTGATGGCAGATTTGATTTGATGAGCTTGCATATGGCTATGGTACTTCAAAAACTTGACCAGAATAAGCAAAATACGGATGCCGCCAAATTAAAGCAGGTTGTACAAGAAATCATGTTTGATAATCTTGATCTTACATTGAGAGAAATAGGTGTAGGTGATCTTGGTGTAGGTAAAAAAATTAAAGTTATGGCGGAGGCATTTTACGGTAGAATGATGGTATATCAGGATTTATTTAACGTTAAGGATAAGCAAAAAATGTCAATTGCCTTGCAGCGAAACTTATATCGAGAACGCAAAATGGCTCAAGATATACTGCCAGCAATGACAAAATACGTTTATCACCAGGTTGGCCTTATCGAAAGTCAAAACATGGAAAGTTTTATGACAGGCGAAGTCAACTTCCTCGCGCCAACAGGGATTAAGAATGACTGAAGATAAAGTGGAAAACGAATTTAGCCGGATTTTCAATCTTGAACTCACACAAAAGTCCGGTACCAAAGTAGAATATGTTGCAAATGAGCAGGAATGTGAAGCTCTGGCCAGGCGCTTCTCCATACCTAGAATTCTTGAGTTAAAGGCGGACTGTGAATTTCGCAAGTTATCTCAGAAGGAGATCGGCGATTATAAGCTTTCGGTACATTTGAAAGCAAAAATCATTCAAAAGTGTGTGATGACATTAAATGATGTTAACGAATCAATTGAAGAGAACTTTTTAATCATCTTCCAAATGGAGAAAAGGTCTAAAAAGGCAGATGATTTACCAAAGGAGATTGAATTTGAAGCTCACGAAGAAGATATTGAAGTGATCCTTGATAAGGAAATAGATGCTGGAGAATATATCGCTGAATATCTCTCACTCTCTATCAACCCATATCCGCGCCAAGACAACGTGACGCGAGAAGAACTTGGACATAAAATTATCACGGAAGAAGACGTAAATAGCGAGCCGGAAAAGAAAAATCCCTTCAGTGTTTTAAAAGACCTGAAACATAAGACTTGAAGAGTTTCCATATTGCTATATTTTAAACTATTGTCATGATGAACTACTTATTAAGAACTCTCATGTACAGTTTTAAATGTGATTTATAAAAATTTTTAGAATAAGGGTATGCATTGACGCGTGAACTTATAATTTCATTGGATGCTATGGGTGGCGATCACGCTCCTGATATTGTTATCGAGGGAGCAGGGATTGCCCGCGAAAGGGTGCCAAATTTACGGTTTATCATTTTTGGTGATGAAACAAAAATTGTGCCTCTTCTTACTAGGGTTCCGATACTGAAAGATTGTTGCGAAGTCCGTCACACAGATAAAACTATCTCTGCAGACGATAAGCCGAGCCAAGCTCTTCGTCGTGGTCGTGATTCTAGTATGGGTCAGTCTATCCAGGCAGTTAAAGATGGTGAGGCGCATGCCGCAGTACTCGCTGGCAACACAGGCGCCCAAATGGCACTGGCAAAATTTATTTTACGAACGATGCCGGGAATTGATCGACCGGCTCTTGCAACATTGCTCCCTACAAGTCGCGGTGAAAGTGTCATGCTTGACCTTGGTGCTAATGTAGAATGCGATGAAAATAATTTGGTTCAGTTTGCTATTATGGGCGCAGCATTTGCAAGAACGGTACTAGGTGTTGCGAAGCCGACGGTTGCAATTCTAAACGTAGGTGTCGAAGAACTTAAAGGCAGTGATGCGATCAAGGAAGCGGACCGTATGCTTCGAGAAGCCAACATCCCGATGGATTATAGAGGGTTCACTGAGGGGCACGGGCTCGGCAGTGGAGAGGTTGATGTGGTGGTAACAGATGGTTTTACTGGAAACATAGCTCTTAAGACAGCTGAAGGTACGGCGAAAATGATTGCTAATCTTCTCAAGCGATCGTTAAACGAATCTTTAATGTCAAAGGTTGGAGCCTTATTTGCCAGCTCATCATTGGCGTCGCTAAAAAACCACCTCGATCCTAACAATCATAATGGTGCCGTATTTATGGGCCTTAATGGCCTGATAATTAAAAGTCATGGTGGAGCGTCTGCCAAAGGATTTTCCAGTGCAATTGGTGTGGCAATTGATATGGCTGAAAATGATCTCGCGGGTAAAATTACCCGAGACCTTACCAATTTTAATAGAACTGTTGAAGTAGAAGAAGACACACAAGCTGAAAATGACGATACGGTTGTTGAGATGAATATCAAGGAACAAAAATAATGGGCGTAATACGTTCGGCCGTTTCGGGCACAGGATCTTATCTTCCTCAGAATATACTTACAAATAGCGAGCTGGAAAAGAAAGTCGATACATCCGATGAATGGATTATCGAACGTACTGGTATAGAGCAGCGCCACATTGCTGCTGACGATGAGGTTACATCGGATCTTGCTGTACACGCTGCGACCAGAGCATTGGAAGCAGCTGGTCTTGATGCACAGGATATAGATCTGATCATATTAGCAACTTCAACAGCTGATCAGACTTTTCCGTCTACGGCAACAACCGTGCAGAAAAAATTGGGAATTACCAGGGGGGCGGCCTTTGATATTCAAGCAGTCTGCTCGGGGTTCGTCTATGCGCTTACAACGGCAGATAATTTTATTAAAGCGGGTCAGGCTAAACACGTGCTTGTGATCGGTGCTGAAATATTTTCTCGAATTCTTGATTGGGATGACAGGACAACTTGCGTACTATTTGGCGATGGTGCAGGGGCTGTCGTCCTGTCCGCGCAAAGCGGAGTAGGTGATACTACCGATCAGGGAATGCTCGCATCACGAATTCATTCAGATGGACGCTATAACGAGCTTCTCTATGTGGATGGTGGTGTTTCATCCACAGGAACTGTCGGCCATGTTCGTATGAAGGGGCGAGAAGTGTTTCGCCATGCTGTCGTTAACCTTGCATCGGTCGTAGGTGAGGTGCTTGAAGATGGTAATATGACGTCCGAAGATATCGACTGGATCGTTCCACATCAGGCCAATAAACGTATTTTAGATGGCACTGCACGCAAACTCAAAATCGATCCTGATAAAGTTGTCGTTACTGTTCAAAAACATGCCAACACGTCGGCAGCTTCAATCCCATTGGCGCTTGATGAAGCGGTCCGCGATGGCCGAATCACCCGAGGTCAAATTGTGATTCTCGAGGCGATGGGTGGTGGATTCACATGGGGCGCCTGCCTTTTACGGTGGTAAAATTCAAATTTAGTGTGATATTTTTATCTTTTTTGACGTTTTCTCTTATAAACTAGACTATTAGGAACTATACGCATCCCTTTGATATTGACCGTATAATCCTGCTACAGTAGGCTAAGGAAAACATAAGAGGTAGGAAACATGAGTGGAAAAACAGTTACTAGGGCAGATTTGATCGAAGCCGTTTATCAAGAAGTGGGACTATCAAGAAACGAGTCTGCGGACCTTGTTGAAACGGTTCTTGACGAAATTGCAACGAATTTGACCAATGGCGATAATGTAAAGATTTCATCGTTTGGCAGTTTTATTGTTCGTGACAAAGGTGGTCGTATTGGCCGCAATCCTAAAACGGGTGAGGAAGTTCCGATTGAGCCAAGAAGAGTTCTTGTGTTCAGACCTTCACAAGTTCTTAAAGATCGCGTCAGCAATTCGTAAAATAAATCGTTAAGAGGCCTGGACAATAGTTGTTTTTGAAAAAAACAGTGACGGGGCCACGTAGAAAGATATTGAGCTAAATGTCAGCCTCAAAGCATGCCAAATCACCAAATGCCTTTAGAACGATCAGTGAAGTTGCTGATGGTATTGGTATTCCACAGCATGTTCTCAGATTTTGGGAAAGCAAATTTAGCCAGATAAAACCCATGAAGCGTGGCGGCGGTCGTCGCTATTACCGTCCCGAAGATGTTGAAATAATTGATGCCATCAGAAGATTACTGCATGACGATGGCTATACGATAAAAGGGGCTCAAAAATTGCTGCGTGAACATGGTGTCAAAGCTGTTATTCAACAGACTTACGTCATTCACAATTTAGACCAGGATGCAAAAACAGTAGAGCCGCCTATCATCGCCAATACTGATGATCTCTCTCTCGTCTCCATTCGTGACAAATTAAAGGCTGTCGGGGACAATCTTAAAAAAGCACTTAAGGAATAACGTTCTAGGTACCAAGGCTAATGTTTGACGATGTCATTCCATTCCATATATTTTATATGCTTAGGCGTATCTGAATAGCGACCAATAGAGTTGCCGGAAATGAAATTCAGATCCGCTTCTTTCATGGTTTTCAGATCTTCAACATCATCTATACCGTCCAGAGATAAATTTATGTTCTCCCGGGAACAGTCGAGCACAAGTTTTTTGATCTTTTTGATATATTCGCTCGACTTCTTTTCTTTTTCGCTGACATTTAAACAGATACCGCTGATGCTTAAGCCTTTGTAATAACTTATGTCTTGGGGTATTTTGTCGCATTCTATTGTAACATTTTGGCAATATTTAAGTAGACTTGTTATAATTTCATGCATTCTGGCTTCAGGAAAGCCTTCGGGAAAACCGGAGAGTGAAAAATTAATATATCTTCTCAGTGGCAGCGGAATCGATTGACATTGGAAAAGAAAGTTGTGGAGACGGGTCAGGTTAAAAAGAGTCCGGTAATGCAGGGGGATTGAAAACATTGCTCTGAAATTATTTTTGAAGAAGTCCTTCATCATTGCCACTATTTCACCTAGCATAAATTGATCAAGTTCAATCATAGAAGCCAAACAAAATGGATTTTCGAGAGTATTATATCCAATCGGTCCGGTGCCAGTCTTATCAACCTTCTGATCGCTGCTTTTTCGTATGCTTACCATAAACGTGGAAACAATATTGTTCTTCTTGTCCCAGATTGGTTTATAGATCAACTCATAAGGACGTTTCTTGTTTGAACCTATAGGTGATGTAAATGCTTCAAGCTTTGGTGTAGTTATTATGCCAGGGCGTATGAATTCCTTGTCGTCGTCACCGGATTTGCTTGAATATGCGACCTCCTTGAACAGAAGTTTACTTTGTCTCTTACCAATGGCCATTCTCAGGGTTACATTGTGATCATAAGATGTCCCCAGATAGGAGATTGAAAGTTCCCGTAGGATATCGCCACAATTTTGCTGCGCCTCGGTGTTATGGCGGTCAGAAAAAACAACCAGATGCTCAACCTCAGAGCGGGAAACAAATATATCTTCAACTGATGTTATCTTATTGATTTTTCTCGTTAAATTCTCGAGGATGACGTCGCTAGAGCCTTTCCATTTCGAGCCCAATTCATCTTTTAAATATTGAAGGCTGAGTAAGTACACCTGTCCTGAATGATAAAGCTCGCTTAATGCAATCAATTTCTCAAAATTGTGAAAATCCGGCGCAACAGCATATTTTCTTCGCGAACTCGCGGAAGAAAATATATGCTGTACCTTTAATTTAAAGAAGTCCTTTAAACTTTTCATTTTCACTCATAATCCTTGCAATAAATGCAGCCGCAATACGGTTTTCTGACTATGAGTATACTAAATGCGTATTTAAATTTGATTTAACAATTAAATCAAATTGTAACAATAACAATCGCTTGCTAATTGTTCTTAATGTTGCTTTCGATAAGGCGGTTTATGACGGTGTCAGAATAATCAAGTAGATTTCCAAATCCAACTGCGATCTCGCGCCGACCTTTCTGGTCAAATTTGTCTGCAGCAATAAGTTCAGCCTTTCGTTTTTTGAGTGCTTTATATTTATCCAGAGTAGTTCCCTTATAAATAAGAAACAGTGTTAGCCCGTCTGTTCGTTCTGCGGAGAATAAATCAGTAACCAGAAAATCGTTTTCACGGTAATAAGAAACGCCATTTCGATCGGCGATATGTTTTACTACTGGTTCCCATTTTGTTGCGTCTTCGGCGCTAAACATTTCACTAAGGCCGATTTGTTTTACATCCATGTTTACAACCTCTGCAAAGGCAGCAATTACACCCATATGGAAATGAATGTTTTCGACAGTGAATTCCTCAAGGTTTTGCGCCTGAGCATTTGAGGATAAGGAAAGAAGAAAGATTAGGGATAGTTTTTTTAGCATTATAGGGTCCAGTTTTTATTATTCTGAGCCTAGCTTATAAATTTATTCCAGAAAGATCAATTGGCCTGTTGCAGCGGGGAGCTTCTCTCGTTATATTCGGGCGAATTTTCAAGACGGAATGTAGCGCAGCATGGTAGCGCGCTTCACTGGGGGTGAAGAGGTCGCAGGTTCAAATCCTGTCATTCCGACCAATAAAAAAGCCTCTAACTTTAATGAGTTAGAGGCTTTTTGGTTTTATTTACAGTCACAAATTTTTGTTTTAAAGAGATGGTCCAGCGAAAGAATTCCAGGACCTCGTGACATGATAAAGAGCATCGCCAGGGCCCAGATGGCGTGGTCAGGCCAGCTCATCGGATAGACGAATATTTGAATTACAAGCGTCATGACCAGCAATGCGCCCGCACTCAAACGAGTGGCGAGACCAATTACAAGCAAAAAAGGAAAGAAGTGCTCGGCGAATGTCGCTATATAGGCTGCAGCTTTGAAAGGAATAAGGGGTAGGTCATATTCTGTTTCAAAGAGCATAAAGGTAAATTCATTTAGTTCCCATCCGGTTACCTTTGTCTGTCCTGAACGCCAGAATATACCGGCGACGGCAAACCTGGCTAACAAAGACATTGCCCAATCTGGAATTTTGGCAAATTGTGCCCAAAATGTTTTATGTAACGCTTCTAAATGCATTGGTTTCGCAATTTGTTTTTCTGTTTCACTAATAGTTTGCATTGTGGTTCCTTTAGATTTGGTGGTTGGGGGCGACATTGATGGCGATGAAAGCACCAATGGTTAACAGGTCAATCAATGCGCCAGCGGGATTAAATTCCTGATTTGAAGATAGTGTGCTTGCGAACGCGTGCTCTACATTGTTGCCTTGCTTCAATGATTTGAAAAATTCGCTGGTTCCAGAATCTATGATATGGAATTCAACAGTCTCTTCTGGTCGGATTACAATTATGTCGACCCCTTGGTTGAGCTCTATTTCAATCACTTCTTCGTCTGGTTGATTGACGGTCCATATCTTATCAACCGGATATTTCGACGTAATCAGAAGACAGGACGGATGAATATTAATACATAATTCAGCGAGTTTATTTTCCGGAATACCCAAGAGTTCAGAGACATGTAGTGGTGTTGCTTCCGGTGCGTGATACGCCACATTCATCGCCCATTCCAAATGAGCAACGTCACCAAGATACGGCAAAGACGATGCGGCTTCAAAATCATCAAGAAAAACCGGAAACTCTTCGCCATATTCAAATAACGGTCCGGGATGAGGTGGGTGTTTCTTTATGAATTCACTGGCTGTGTGGGTAAAGAAATCATCACCCACCAGTTTGTTGATGACCGGATAGGTTTTTGAAAGTGCATCAGTCAGGGTTATGAAAGTATTATTTCTATATATATTTAACCGTTGAGTGCCGGATAGGCCGTAAGGCACAATCAACCTTTCAGCGTCCATCGATAATCCCTTGAAATGGGCATCATGGATTGTGTGTTGTATGTTTGAAAGCTTATGCATTGATGACCTCCCGCAGGGATAAGGACGCCAGGTAGTTATTTGCTCTATCAGCCTCGGCTCTAAGAACATTAAACGGCGGAATTCTGGTATCCCATTCAATAAGACTTGGCTTGGGACCAAAATTTCTAAGTGCAAATTCGTATAAATCCCATACTTGTGAACAAACAGTAGAACCGTGATCGTCGATAAGTATTTTCTGATCATCAATAATGTTGACGTGATGACCAGCAAGGTGAATTTCCTGAACATACTTCGCGGGAATATGTCTAAGCCATTCTTCGGGGTTCAGACTGTGATTGCGATAATTTACGTAAAGGTTATTTATATCGACGAGTAGGCCGCAACCTGTGCGTTTTGCCACTTCCGTTAAAAATTCATACTCAGGAATATAGCTATCCACATACTGTAAATAAGTAGAGGGATTTTCTATGGATATTTGGCGGTTAAGAACATTCTGTGTTTGATCGACATGCTCGATAACCAAAGCTAAGGTTTCTTCCGTATAAGGCAGGGGCAATAAATCGTTAAAATATGTTTCGTCGACAACACTCCAAGATAAATGTTCGGAGACTAAAGAAGGTTCATATCTTTTTATAAGTTTTTTTGTGCGCTCTAAGATACATTGATTAAGCGGTTGTGCTGATCCGATGGAAAGGCTAACACCATGAAAGGAAAGCTCATATTCGGCACGGATTGCCTCCAGATATCTGTGGCTAGGCCCGCCTTCAGACATATAATTTTCAGTATGAACTTCGAACCATAGCGGCTTCGAATTTTGTGTCATTATATCGTCGAAATGTTCGGGCTTAAACCCGACCCCGGCAATAGCCGGGGCCGGGTTGAAATCGAGAACAAACGGAGGAGAGACTTGTTTCATCGATTTACCTTTTTTATTTTACTGTTCCACCGGCAATTTTTCCGCAAGTTCCTGCGGGAACCAATAGAAATGCATCCGGTTGGCGATCAAACTTTGAAGTACCAGCACAAGAAGACGTCGCTGTTTGACAATCGTTTTTACCAGCTGCAGCGATTCCGTAACATTTTTCAACCTTAGAATCCTGTGCGACAGCGGGTACGGAGATGGCAGCTGATGATATTGCAAGTGCCAAAGCAGAGCTTAAAAGTATTGCCGGTGCGGCAAATGTTTTCTTATTCATTATATTTCATCCTTAAATTAAGTTTGTGATTATTTGACTTAATAGACGCCAAATTACCGCGCTAAATGAGCGGATATAACAATGACGGGTGGACTTGAATTTTGTTACACAGTTTTAGATCAACTAATTGTGAAGTCGCGTGTTCGAAAAAATAAAATAAATTTTTGTAACGTTTCTTCAGTGCAAACGTCCTTACTATACCCGCAGCTATTGTGACGGCGGTAGTGGCGTTTATAATCCCCCGTTCTTCTGGTAACTTTCCGCCAGAATAAACCCGCTACCGCCGAAGCAACCAGCAAGTGTCAAATTGTTCTTAACCATCCGGGGATAGGGTAGTATTATTGAACGTGGCTTAAGTCGGTCAATGGAAAGATGATTTTATGAGGGACGCTAAAGAACATCATAATATAGCTGAGCACGAAGACGTCACCCTT
>CAXBLS010000031.1:0-29287 GCA_963976585.1 uncultured Kordiimonadaceae bacterium | reverse complement strand
GGTTCTACAAATGGAGAAAATCATTTACGGGGTAATTTGGGTGATGATATAATCACAGGTGGTGACGATGATGATAGTTTGTATGGTGATACAAATAACATTTTTTCACATGATGGAGATGACATCATAAACGGTGGCGGTGGGGATGATTATATAGACGGTAGTGGAGGAAATGATACTTTAATTGGGGGTTCCGGCGCAGATGTGATCTATCCAGGGCCGGGAACGGATGTCGTTATTGGTGGCGACGGTGACGACGTCTTTGTGGTTTACGGAGATAATAATAATTCCATCCTCGAAGATCAATTCGATGGTGGCAACGGAGATGATGCATTCCTACGCGGTAACGCAAATTATTCTGGTCAGTTCGAAATCGATCTTTCATTGATGAACGCAACCAATATGGAACATCTCTCATTGGGGCCAGGAACTAATATTAATGTGGTTACTCTAACTGTACAAGATGTGATCGATATGACAGATGCAGACAATCTCTTTCAGATAAGTGGGGGTGTCGAAGATTCAGTTACCTCAATCGGTGAAGGTTGGGTTCAAGGAGCCGATTTTGTCATTGATATAAATCTTACTTATCATACATATTTAGCGGGTGGTGCTACTTTGTATATCGAGGATGATGTTACACAAACAATCAGCTAATCCGTCGCTTGTTCCAGCAACCATTCTCTCAGCGCGACAACTGGTGCGTAGCTTTCATGGCTTTTTGGGGTGATTAGGTAATATCCGGCGCTGTTTTTAAGTGGGATATCCATAAGCATTTCTAGCTCACCACGTTCCAGTTCCGTCTTAATGAGAAAATGAGGCAGCATGGCAACGCCCATCCCAGCGACGGCGGCTTGGGTTACCATGGTAAACTGTTCGAGTATCATACCCCGGTTCGCAGGAGGCGTGAGACCGTTTTGGTTAAACCAGTCCGCCCAGGCTTTGGGTCGTGTTTCAATATGCAGTAGCGGCATATCCCTGATTTCGGCCGCATTCCTGACGGTGTGGTCGCCGATAAATGACGGCGCGGCGACCGGCACCGCTTCTTCATTCATAAGAAAAGTACCCACCGTTCCCGGCCAGTCGGGATGACCAAAGTGAATGGCTGAATGAAGGTTTTCATTGGAAAAATCAAAAGGTGAAAGTTTGCTAGTAAAATTGACGGTAATTTGCGGATTTTTTTCAAGAAAATCAGGAAACCTTGGCATCAGCCAGCGCATGCCAAATGTGGGCAAGATAGCGAGATTAAGTGTTTGTCCCTGCGTATCGCTTACTGCGTTAAGAGAAGCATTGCGGATATTTCGCAAGGCAACCGCGATTTCTTCAGCATAACTTTCGCCAACTTCGGTGAGTTTTATTGATTTTTTTATTCGGTTAAATAACTTTACGCCCAGCTGCGCTTCAAGCGCGCTGACCTGACGGCTTATGGCACCTTGCGTTAGGTTGAGTTCCTGCGCCGCGCTTGTAAAGCTACCATTTCTTGCGGATGCTTCAAATGCCATGAGCATACTGGTGCTGGGAATAAGCCGCCTTTGAACTAACATTTACGTCCTTTGTATTACCAAAACTCATGATCTTATGCATAAGAATGAGTTGTTAAACTGTCTATAATTCTGTAATTTACGGTAAATTTTAATTCTTAGCAATATAAAGACGTGAGTTTTGGTAATTATTCTTAAAGTCTGCATAGTGCAAAATCAACGCCAATAAGGGGCATTTATTATGAACGTACAAAAGCCAATTAGAAAAAAGCATATCCCAACCGACCATGAAGCAGAGTTCCTTGCCAAGGTGGAAAACGCCAAATATGACCGTGGTATCGTTGCGGGTCTTCAAAAATTCGTCGACGGTAAAGTTGATGATGATATGAAAGATTTTTACAGCCAGGAAGAAATCGATGCGATTGCTAACCTTAAAGGTACAAACCGTGACCTTGAGGCCCGCATGCCTGTTAAGATGACGCGTCATTATTTCGAACGTGCCCGTGTCAGTTCCCCAATTCGTACACTTATAAAAGCCAGCCCAAATGAAACTTTTGACCTTGATGGCTCAGAAGATCCTGGCAAGCAAATGAGCTATAGTCCGGTTGAAGGTCTAATTCATAAATATGAACTTGGTCTGATTTATGTGGCTGGTACATGTTCAGCGCATTGTCGTTTCTGCTACCGCGAAGAACTTATCGCCAAGAAAGAAATCGTTCGTGAAGACGGTTCAATCCAAGCAAAGGGGCTAGCGCAAATTCCTGATCTTGTTGACTACATCGTTGAACATAATAAATTGGTCGAAGAAAACGGTGGACATCACCCGGAAACAGGCCGTGAAAAACTTCGTGAAATTCTTATGTCTGGCGGCGACCCTATGGTGCTGGCCAACAAAGGTATCGCCTCATGGTGGGCGGCTCTTTCAGAAGCGGGCATTGAAAGTATTCGTTTGGGCACCAAAGAGCTCGCTTTCTTCCCACAACGATTTGACGACAGCTTCTTTAAAATGGTTGATGACTTCCACGAAGCGTATCCGGAAACAAAACTTCGTTTCATGGTTCACTTTAACCACCCAGATGAGTTTCTTGAAAAAGATGAAGACGGTAACTATATCGATCTTCCTGGTGGCGGTCTTAAATGGGTTGAGGCGACCAAACGTGCGGTCGGCGAATTTGGTAAGCGCGGTTTTATCACCGTTGACAACCAATCACCGATCATTAAAAACATCAATAATGATGCGGATGCACTTCGCATTATGCAACGGGAACTTCGCCGCAACAAAGTTGAAAACCATTATTTCTTCTGTGGCCGCGATATTGTTGGTCATAAAGCGTTTAACGTTCCTATTGAAGAAGCATGGAACATTCTTAATACTTCCCAACGCGGACTATCCGGCGTTGAAGCCCATGCCCGTCTCTCGATTACTCATTACTACGGTAAAACAGAAGTTGTTGCCGTAACCAATGAGCCAATGGAAGGTGTGCCAGGCGGTGAAAATGGTGTGGTGATCTTTAAGCTTCTACGATCAGCAGAAGATGCCCCGAAAAAAGGTCATGTGGCAATCGTTGGCCGTAATCCTGACGCGATTTGGTTTGATGGTTATAAAGACCGTGTGATTTATGATGAAGCAGGTCTTTTCAGCATCAAAGCCTAAGTCCCAAGGAAATATAAGTTTATGATCAATAAACAAGTAAGCTCGGTCGAAGCAGCGGTGGCGAATATCCATGATGGTGCCACCGTCATGATCGGCGGGTTCGGTGAGGCGGGAAGCCCCATTGAACTTATTCATGCGCTCATTGACCAAGGCGCGAAAAACCTGACGGTTGTAAATAACAATACCGGTTCCGGTCATGTGGGCCTCGCGGCACTTATTGAAAATAGGCGTGTGGCCAAAATGATCTGCTCATTTCCAAAATCGGCAAACTCACTGGTTTTTCCTGACCTATACACAAAAGGCGAGATTGAGCTTGAACTCGTGCCGCAAGGCACACTTGCTGAGCGCATCCGCGCTGGCGGTGCTGGCGTCCCGGCATTTTATACGGCGACATCGGTCGGTACACCGCTTGCGGAAGGAAAAGAAGTTCGCAATATAAAAGGACGCGATTACGTTCTTGAATACGGCCTCACCGCCGATTTTGCGTTGATCAAATGCCTTAAGGCCGACCGTTACGGTAATCTTATTTACAATAAAACGGCGCGAAATTTTGCGCCCATTATGGCCATGGCGGCAAATAACACGATCGTCCAAACCAAAGAGTTTGTCGCGGTTGGTGATCTTGATCCGGAAGTGGTCGTAACACCCGGTATTTTTGTCGATCAGGTGGTGACGGTATCAAACCCGCTACTGGAATCAGTGCTGGTTGCAGCAGGGGAGAGTTACCCATGAGTGAAAATCAAATCGGCTGGAACCGTGAACAAATGGCCGAACGCGCCGCGCAGGATATTCCGAACGGCGCTTATGTAAACCTTGGTATCGGCATTCCTGAAAAAGTGGTTCGTTATGTACCTGAAGGCCGTGAGGTGATTTATCATACGGAAAATGGCTTGCTTGGTATGGGCGATGCCCCCGAAGCAGGTCAGGAAGATCCGGAACTGATCAATGCCGGCAAAAAACTGGTGACCGCGATTCCTGGTGCTTCCTATTTTCATCATGCGGATAGTTTTTCGATGATCCGCGGCAATCACATTGATATTTGTGTGCTTGGCGCTATGCAGGTCGCGGAAAATGGTGATCTTTCCAACTGGTCTACCGGAAACCCGGATGCTATCCCTGCTGTTGGTGGTGCTATGGATCTGGTGGCCGGCGTTAAAACCATTAATGTCATTACTCAGCATGTCACCAATAAGGGTTATCCGAAACTGGTTGAGAAATGCACATTTCCGCTAACAGGTGTTGGTGTGGTCAAGCGCATATATACTGACCTTGCGGTTATTGATGTAACGCCGGAAGGTTTTAAAGTTGCCGAACTCGCCCCGGGTGTTGATTTTGAATATGTTCAGGAAAGAACAGGCTGCACACTGATCGCAGCGTAAAGGAAAATAAAAATGTCAAAAAGTTCAGATTTATATGACCGTGGTCTCAAGGTAATGCCTGGCGGCTGCAGCCGTAACACGATCCTAAGAAAACCGCACCCGCTTTATGTGGAAAAAGGCGAAGGCTGCTATGTCACTGACATTGAAGGCGTCGAGCGTGTCGATTTTGCCAATAATATGTGCTCACTCATTCACGGTCATGCCCATCCTGCTATTACCGAAGCGGTTGCCGCTCAGCTTGCAAAAGGCACAGCTTTTACCATCGGCACCGAAGCCGAAATTCTTTATGCCGAACATCTGGTAAGCCGTAGCGATAGTTTTGAAAAAATGCGTTTTGTAAACTCCGGTACTGAAGCGGTGATGAGCTGCCTTAAGGCGGCGCGCGCTTTTACGGGTCGCTCAAAAATTGCCAAAGCCGAAGGTGCTTACCACGGACTTTACGATTATGCCGAGGTCAGCCAGACGTCAAAGCCAGGCAACTGGGGTGACGCAGATAGTCCTAGCAGTGTACCTGTTGCTTATGGTACCCCGCAAGCGGCCCTTGATGATGTTGTGATCATTCCTTTCAATGACACAGAGCGCGCCATTAAAATTCTTGATGAAAACGCTGATGATCTTGCTTGTGTGCTTCTTGATTTATTGCCGCACCGCATCGGCCTAATTCCGGCTCACGACGATTTTGTTCGCGCGATTTACAAGTGGACCCGCAAAAATGACAGCTTGATGGTGTTTGATGAAGTGATCACCTACCGCATGAATTACGGCGGGGCACAAGAGTGGTTCGAAGGCGTCAGACCTGATCTTACCGCCATGGGTAAAATGATCGGTGGTGGCTTCCCCGTGGGGGCTCTTGCTGGCCGTGCTGATGTTATGGATGTGATGGACCCGCTTGCTGAAAAAGTGTTGTTCCCACATTCCGGTACATTTTCTGCCAATCCGATCACCATGACAGCGGGCCGTGTCGCTATGGAATTGTTTGATCAGCAAGCGGTGATTAAAATCAACAAGCTTGCTGATTACGCAAGAAATTCCATCAATGAAGCAATAAATATTGCGGATGTCCCAGCCTGCGTGACGGGTGAGGGATCGATGTTCCGTATTCATATGAAGCCGGAAGCGCCGGTAAGTTACCGTGATGGTTATGTTAGCCCGCGCGAATCTGCGCTTACAAAAGCATTACTTAATCATTTGTTTGATGATGGTATCATGATGATCAATACCTGCTCAGGCGTGCTTTCCACGGTGATGGGCGAAAAAGAAATCGACAGACTTGCTGAAGCAGTGCTTGGCGGTCTCAAGGAAATGAAAAACCAGTTTTAAAGGACGCTTGATGAAAGACGTTTTTATTTGTGATGCAATTCGTACTCCCGTTGGTCGTTATGGCGGTGCCCTCGCGGCGGTTCGTGCTGATGATCTTGCTGCGGTGCCGATTACGGCACTGATGGAAAGAAATAACAACGTCGACTGGGCGGCTGTTGATGATGTGGCTTATGGCTGCGCTAATCAGGCTGGCGAAGACAACCGAAATGTTGGCCGCATGGCGACACTGCTTGCTGGTCTTCCGCAGGACGTCGCCGCGACCACGGTCAATAGATTATGTGGCTCCGGTCTCAACGCTATTGGTATCGCCGCCAATGCAGTTGCCGTTGGTCAAGGTGATCTAATGATCGCTGGCGGTGTTGAAAGCATGTCCCGGGCCCCGTTTGTTATGGGGAAATCAGAAGCGCCTTACGGTCGCGCTCAAAAGCTCGAGGATACGACAATGGGCTGGCGTTTTATCAATAAAAAACTTGATAAGGCGTATGGTACCGATGCGATGCCGCAAACTGCAGAAAATCTTGCAAATGAACTGTGCATCAGCCGCGAAGATCAGGATAAATTCGCCTTTTGGAGCCAGCAAAAAGCCGCTGCCGCAATCGAAGCCGGCCATACTGCATCAGAAATAACCGCAGTTAGCGTACCACAAAGAAGAAAAGATCCGATCAGTTTCGATCAGGATGAACATCCACGGGCTTCAACAATGGAAAAAATGGCTACCCTTCGCCCTATTTTTGAGGGCGGTACCATCACTGCTGGTAACGCATCCGGCATTAACGACGGCGCTGGTGCGACACTCATTGCCTCCGAAGATGCGGCAAACAAACATGGTTTGACCCCACGCGCCCGCATTCTTGGCATGGCCGTCGCTGGCGTGCCGCCGCGGACAATGGGTATTGGTCCGGTTCCGGCCAGCCAAAAGCTGCTCGCGCGACTTGGGTTGAGCTTAGACGATATGGACATCCTGGAACTCAACGAAGCCTTCGCCGCACAAGTGCTTGCGTGCACTCGTACTCTTGGTATCGCTGATGATGATCCACGTATCAATCCGCAGGGTGGTGCAATTGCTTATGGTCATCCACTGGGCATGAGCGGCGTACGTCTGATCACCACAGCTTTAAATCAATTAGAGCGCACAAACAAAAAACGTGCCCTCTGCACCATGTGCATCGGTGTTGGTCAAGGTATCGCCATGGTGATCGAACGCGTATAATTTATCAGCGGATGAGTTCCAAAAGTTAATCATATTTTACCCTGCAAAAATTACAGTGGGTAAATATATACCTACACCTAATATATTGATTTGATGATGTTTCCCTTGATAATCTACGGTTTCTAAGGGAAAAACACTTGGCATGATTATTGCTTCTAATTTTGATTATAAAATTGGGAGAAACTTCATGATCAATAGTATTACTAATCCGTATGCCTCTAACCTTCTTGGGCAATATCCTGCGCAGGATAAAAATACATCCTCTTCTCACGATCAAATCGCTGCGTCGAGTTCAGGGCGAGTGGTTCATGATAAGGTGGATTTATCGCCAAAAGCGGCAGAAACATTAGAGCAGCACAACAGGGCTCAAAAAGAAGCGCAAGATAAATTGACCAGTGAAATTATGGATAAAGGTTTTCTCGCATGGGCAGCTGAAAAGCAAAAGGAAAAGATAGAAGCGGAAGTTCGTGCTCAAGTCCTCAGTTCCATGGGATTAGATGAAGATGACTTTGCAAACCTTGAAGCAGAAGTGCAGCAAAGAATTCAAAATTTAATTGAAGAAAAAGCGCGTGAGCAAATGGAAAAAGAAGTTGCAAAGAATTTGGAGCAAACCAACACAGGATATAGTACACCGCTGTAATATTCTGGCGGGCTCCTAATTCTTCGCTTAACTTTCCTTAACGTTGTAGTGTGACTGTTGTTACTTCACCGACTTGAGCTGATCCACCAGCCATGATGTTTTTGAGTTCTCCATCTTCGGCATTGAGCTGGACGATGATCTCGCTTTTGGATGGGATTTCCATGAAATAACCCTGCTCGACCACGATTTCAGGCGTTTTCATATTCATCTGCTCATATAAATAATAACCAAGATTACCTGCCGCCATGCCAGTAGCAGATTCTTCCGGGATCGCGTAGCGCGGTGCGAACATGCGGGTGGTTATGTCGTGTCCCGCGTCAACTGCATCGGTGCTGAACGCATAAAACCCGATCAGATCATGTTGTTCGCTGATCCTGTTGATGGTCTCAAGGTCGGTTTTTATTTTTTCAAGCGCATCGCGGCTGGATAGCGGGATGATGATGAAACTTACACCCGTGTTGGTGATCATCGGTTGATAGCCATCGGTGATGTCATCAGTGGTCAGGGAAAGTGACGTCATGACGTTACTAATTTCTTCGTCGCTTATGGATTTAAAAAACTGTGGTTTTTGTTCCATAAAGGCTTTGCCATCCGCAAGCATGATTTTGCGAATGCCGTCGATGGTTTCTTTTGATGAATTTGCACTATTAAGCTCACCGATTTGATTGAGGTAAGAAAAAGTTGCCACGGTCGCGTGGCCGCAGTGGGCGATTTGCTTGTTGGGGGTAAAAAATTCCAGTTTTCGATCCGCCACGTCGGAGCGTGAAACAAATGCGGTTTCCGGAAAACCGGCTAACCTCGCGATTTCCTGCTTTTCTGCCTGGCTATATTGGTCGGCATCTAGCACCACACCGGCGGGATTGCCGCCTTCGCCGTTATAGGTAAAGGCATTAACCACCATTACTGAAACTTTTGCCATTGTCATTACACTCGTCATATTGAATATCCTTTCATAAATTGTTTTTGCTTGACGACAAACTATAAAAAGTTTCTAATCGAGTAAAACGAATAGAATAGATTATATTAATCGGAAAAATCGATCAATGGATACAAGGCAGTTAAAAACATTCAGGAAAATCGCTGAAAATCTCAGTTTTTCAAAAACTGCAGAGGAGCTCAATTACGCGCAATCAACTATCTCAGCACAGATCAGATCATTGGAAAATGAACTTCGTCTCACGCTTTTTGATCGTTTGGGTAAAAAAGTGGTACTAACCGAGCAAGGTAAAAGCGTCCTTGAATATGCCAACCGCTTTATGTCTATCGAAGACGAATTTATAGAAAGTCTCAAGAATAATCAGTCCGTCGAAGGTGAGCTTCGGATCTACGCGCCCAACAGCATCTGCGTATACCTTCTTCCGTCGCTTCTCACTGAGTTCAGAGAGGAGTTTCCCGATGTCACATTTAAATTGCAGGCACATCTCGGCACCAAGCAGGCGATTAATGAGCTTAAAGCTGGAAATATTGACTTGATGATTGTGATGGAGGAGCAGTTTGAAGATGATGATTTTAATGTCACTCAGCACCGCGCCGAAGAAATTATGTTCATTTGCAGCAACGACCACCCTTTCGGTGAAACCGTCCAGTCACTTGATGCGTTACGGAAAGAAAATTTTATCACCACAGAACCAACCTGCGGTTACCGCGCTGTCCTTGCCAGAAGTTTCTTGAGTAACGGTCATAAACTGGAACCAGTTATGTGGTTTGATAACGCCGAAGCGATCAAAGAATGCGTGAAAAATAATATGGGTATATCCTTTTTGCCCCGTATGGCTGTTGCCGATGATATTGCGGAAAATAAAATTAAGCCCATTCATGTGAATGAGAAATTTGACAGTCAGATAAAACTGCAAACTCTGACTCATAAAGACAAATGGATCAGCCCTGCGCTAAAGGCGTTTCTCGCAGTGCTCGATGAAAGATTTTAGTGAGAATTATTCTTCACCTTCTTTAAGATGGCGGCTGAGCACCCAGCAAAAGCCGTCCGGATCAAGAATATAACATTCGCGAAGGCCGTGGGGTTTGTTTAAGCTTTCAAAAAGAACTTCGTAACCAGCGTCTCGCGCTATTGCTTCGGCCTCGTCTGGGTCCTGATCATAAAGCCTTAGTTCGACCCCGCGACCACGACCATCCTGACCTTGCACAAGACCGAGCATGGGATTGCTGTGATAAGTGCCATCAGCATGAAGCATCCAGACACTGTCGCCGTGTCGCATGATCGCAAAGCTGTCATCGGCATACATGGTGGTTGCTTTTAGTATTTTAAGGGAAAAATCAACCGCTGCTGCCACGTCGGTGACCAATAGGCTGATACCAATACCTTTGAGGGATTTACCGAAAGCTGCTGCATCGGGGGCTTCTCCGCCTTCACCTGACATGCTCATTTGTGCGGCATTCGCTTCATTGTCTGCGCCTGTAAGTGCCATGACTGTGCCTGCTCCTGCTATGGTAAGTCCTGCTTTTTCAATAAACCCGCGCCGTGTGTAATCGTCCTGCACCGATCAACTCCCTTTTTTGTTATCATAAATCGCTAGGCGATCCTAACATATTAGTGGCGGGAGCTGTGATAACAATCTTGTTACCATTTATATCCACCTATGACGCCTGAAGCATGTAATGAGCGTTGTCATTAGCAGGTACTGGTGTTTGCGCATTTTGTTTTTCTTTAAGTAGATCGATGACCGTGTAATCAGCACTTTCTTCAACAAACTCGATGATGCTTTCAATACCGCTTTCGATCTCGTTAAGAATTGAATTGTCATTTGCGACGACTTCCGGCACTTGGCCTTTATCTTTAAGAAGATCCATGAAGCTATAACTTGATGTTGATTCACTGATGCTCTCATAAGCATTTTTAACATCGTCCAGAACACTGCTTGAGCCATGGTTAGCCTCGGGTACATAATTATACTCTTTCAGCAAATCCATGAAGCTGTAAGGGGTCGTTAGCGTAGTCATTTTATCGTCCTTTTATCGTATTGTTTTAATATCTGTGGATGCGTTCATCGCTTCCATGATCTTCAGATAATCATAATACGCTGGCCTTCAATAACCCCCTGCGCCCATTCGTCGCAGAAAAAATTCACTTCGTCGCAAACCATCATTTAATTCGCAAAAAGCTTCGAATTACGGGTGTTCTGGAGGTAAGGTTTCAAGCAATATACGACATTGATTGGTTAAATAATGATGGTCGAAAGGGTCTAGCTGTTTTTATACCAAACGAGAAGGCGTGTTCCTCCATTGAGATGTTTGGATGCTACGACATTAGATTTTTCAGAAAGTAATCTTAAAAAGGTTTTCTCAGTATAGTCAGGAAATATATCCTGACGAAGGTTAAGTAACCTTTTAACCATCGGGTCGTTTTTGCTTGGGAATTCAATTACACCGCAAGGCGCGACCTCTAAGAGCCAGTCAAGTGCCATGCTGAGTGGTATATTTCTGCCGATAACAATGTGGTGGATAAAGGCGAGTGCAATTAATGCGTCAGCATTTGATCTCTGGGTCAGCCCTTTTCGTTCTTTTTGGGCCCATCCCTGACTAGGGCTTGGATTTGCGGCGTCCAGCCAAAGTGGAGTAAAATTTTTGCCTTCTTTACCAAAACGTTCAAATGCAAAATCCAGTGTTGTATGATCGAAATCAAACCCTATTACATTTGCCGCGCCCGCGTCCAGGGATGCTGACGAGTAATTGCCAGTGTTACATCCTATATCGAAAAGAAGAGCGGGCTTAACATCTTGAACCATGTTCTGGATAAAAGCTAGTTTTTGGCTGGCATCATCATCTGTATAAGTATTGTTGTTTTCATAACTTGCCCAAACAGTATTGGTGTCTGGGCCTTTCAATTTATCAATATAGTTTCTCATCCCGGTAAGAATGCCAATAAAGGACATTTTTGATAATGTTGTCTTTTTGGCTTTACCTTCCGCGATTGAATTGTTTAACGCATTTTTTTGTAATTTTGCCTGTAGAACAACATGAGTGAATACGGTCCATGAAAATTTCTTACTCAATGGCAATATTTTTGATGTTTCTTCCGGCG
The DNA here is from genome assembly GCA_963976585.1 of uncultured Kordiimonadaceae bacterium. Lineage (GTDB taxonomy): Bacteria > Pseudomonadota > Alphaproteobacteria > Sphingomonadales > Emcibacteraceae > Pseudemcibacter. Next base: position 17,564 of record CAXBLS010000031.1, on the reverse strand, counting down.
ATATACCCTCTAGCGAACCTCTAAAAAAGCTGTTGGGGGCGATATCCGCTAATGACCATAAGAGCAATGGATTTAGAAACTGAGCGCAAAATTGTTGATGCCCTGTCCAGATATCCCCGTCATTATAAGGTTCAATGGAAAGATGATCGATAAAGATAGGTTTGGTGCCTTGAAACTGTATATTATAAGCGGACGCGTCACTGAGTGTGAAGCCCTTGTTTAATAAATCAATATGCATATCCAAGTGCAATAATGCCGCCTTTTTGTGAGGATTAAACGACCATTCGTATGGATAAGATATGAATGGCAATTTTGGATGCTCAACGACGTATTTCACTTCTTCGCCGAGATCGGAAAATTCAGATAAATCACGTTCCTTTAACGAAACGAGATAACCTCTATCTTCTAGCCATTTATAAATGCCAGCTTCTTTGCATTTCTTATAAATTGGTGCTTTTGAAGAATTTATAGTTCGATAAATATGATTTTGATCAGCAAAAACTTGGCCGCCAGGATCGCGAAATGACCCTTCATCATATTGGGGCAATCTCATTCATGATCCTCTAAATCTGAATCATGCGATGCAATACGGTTATTTTCTTTTGAAAAATACTCTTTCATATTGGCGAGAACGCCGCGTCCAAACATCATCATCGCTGCTATCCCACCGATGATAGCTTGTAATAAAATACTGCCTGTACCAGGATCCAGATATGCGTGTGCTGGTTGAGTAGAGACGATAATGATGGTGAATAGAATAGTTAAATGCTTCAACTTACTAACCTTATTTCAGAGTAATTGTCATTAAAGTCGTTGGTATCATAATATTGTTAATAAGTTATTTAAATAATTGTTCGATACTGGCGACAAGGAACCACTCAAAGGATCAAAATGAATAATGAAAATACGTTAGTAGGAAAGCTTACGAAATTCTGTAATTCGGTGTATGGAGCAGCAATTATAGGGTTTTTGGTCATTTTTACGGCGTTCATTAATTTTATCCAGTTTAATCAGTATCCATTTTTTTCGATGGGTATTTTATTAAATATTTTGGTAATTGTCGCTTTATCCTTTTGTATGGCGTTGGTTTACAAATTCGCGCCGCAGTCGATAAAGAATTTTCTCATATTTTTGCTGGGTATGTTTGGGTTAGGGCTTTATTCCCAGTCTATTTGGGGATACGTGCTTCTACTTGTCCTGTATATCATTGTCAAAAATAGACTTCTGGGAATTTATGCTGTTTTATCACTAGTCATCTTAGTCACATCACCGGTCAAATATCTATTTGTTCAGGATGCCGAAATACCATTAACAGAAAAGCGCGTTGGCACCCAACCATTTATTCTTCATCTGGTTATGGATGAGCATATTGGATTGAAAGGCCTTGATTCCTACATTGTTGACGTAAAAGATGCAAAAACAGAAATCAGAGATTTCTATAATAAAAATGGTTTTAATCTGTATGAAGGGGCATATAGCAAACAATCGATCACTGTAAATTCTATGCCGATAATTCTAAATTTCGGTGATGAGACCTTTAAAAATAACGGTTTCATGCAGGAAGTATCCTTAGGCGACAATAAGTATTTCAATTTGTTGGAAGAAAAAGGTTATGAAATAAAAATTTTTCAATCTGACTTTATAGATTATTGCAAGCATTCGTCTGTGATCGCATGTGAAACAACATTGAGATCAGGCCCAATGCCAGCAGATATAGATCAAGAAAATTTAACTATATTTGAAAAAACATGGGTCGTTGGATATCCGTTTGTTGCTAATTCTCCACTTATTCGGATGCTATTTTTTGGTTTGGATAACACAGTAATACTCTTAAATGAGTTTGGTATGGATATTGACGTTGTGATGGCTGTTGGTCGAGGTCAACTTATTTCACCTTATGGCCTCTCAACGTTCAACCAATTGAATAAAGCGATAGAGCATGCGAAACCCGGTCAAGTTTACTTCACTCATGCTATATTTCCTCACAGCCCCTATATTTTTGATAAAAATTGCAAGTTAAAGAAATATGCCAATTGGGCCGGACAATTACGGCCAACGGGAACAAGAGAACATCGAGAAGAGGCAAATATAGATCAAAACTTCTGTGCGACGCTGCAGGTGGAGAAAATACTTGATACGCTTAACCAATCAGCCGTGAAGGATAATTATATTGTTATTATTCATGGCGATCATGGCTCAAGAATTACCGAAGTAATTCCAGAAATAGAGCGGATTGAACACGCATCGAATGATGATATAATAAAAAGTTTCTCTACGATGTTTGCCGTTAAGTATGCACGCCCAATAAAACTGAATAACGAGAATGCCTATTCAGTAGACAATCTGCTAGGGACGATTGCCAACAATAATTTTTTACCAATAGAGATTGATCAGCTTAAAGATGAACCACCAATGATATTTATAAACGACGCAGAGTGGCAACCACAGTTGAAACGACCATTACCAATTTATAATAAGAGTGAGTAACTCGCCTCTAATCTAATTCACTGCCAAGACTTGATCAACTCGTCATATCCGATGGTGATGGGTGTGGGTTTTTCATCGGCGATCTTTGCTTTTGGCGCGCCGGGTTGGGCGAGCCAGTGTTCAGCACCCTGTTCATCATTCATTTTGGGGCCGAGATCACCTTGAACGCCAGCACGTTCTAACCGTCTTAGCAGTCTTTCCTGTGCGACACATAGCGCATCAAGCGCTTCCTGAGCGGTTTTTTCGCCGGAGGATGCATCACCGATATTCTGCCACCAGAGCTGCGCTAATTTTGGGTAGTCAGGAATATTTGTTCCGGTTGGTGACCAGCGTACGCGTGCGGGTGAGCGGTAAAATTCAACAAGACCACCAAGATTTGGTGCCCGGTCCGTAAATGACGAATGGTTTACAGTGCTTTCGCGAATAAACGTAAGCCCAAGATGTGATTTTTTCACATCAACGGTTTTTGACGTGACGAACTGGGCGTAAAGCCATGCCGCTTTGGCACGGTCATCTGGTGTTGACTTCATTAATGTCCACGAACCAGCGTCCTGATAACCGATTTTGGTGCCTTCGGACCAGTATGCGCCGTGCGGCGATGGGGCCATGCGCCATTTCGGGGTGCCATCGGCATTTACCACAGGTGTGTTCTCTTTGACCATGTCGGGGGTAAAGGTGGTGTACCAAAATATTTGCTGCGCGATATTGCCTTGTGCAGGAACCGGACCAGCTTCTGAAAAAACCATTCCAGCGGCGGCGGGTGGGGCATATTTTTTAAGCCAGTCGACATATTTCTGAAGCGCATAAACGGCGGCTGGACTATTGGTTGCGCCGCCGCGGGCCATGCAAGAACCAACGGGTTGGGAGTTCTCATTAACACGAATGCCCCACTCATCAACGGGAAGGCCGTTTGGCTCGCCCTTATCGCCCATGCCAGCCATAGACATCCAAGCATCCGTGAAGCGCCAGCCGAGTGATGGATCTTTTTTACCGTAATCCATATGGCCATACACTTTTTCACCATCAATCTCGCGACCAGTGAAAAATTCTGCGATATCCTCATATGCGGACCAGTTAACTGGAACGCCGAGGTCATATCCATATCTGGCTTCAAAGTCGGTCATATTTTTTGGGTCAGTGAACCAGTCATAACGGAACCAGTAAAGATTGGCGAATTGCTGATCTGGAAGCTGATAAAGTTTGCCGTCCGGGCCGGTGGTAAATGACGTGCCGATAAAATCGTTAAGATCAAGCCCGGGATTGGTTACATCCTTGCCGATACCGCTCATAAAATCGGTCAGGTTTCTGGCTTGCTGGTAACGCCAGTGGGTGCCGATCAAATCACTATCATTGATGTAGGCGTCATAAATATTTTCGCCCGACTGCATCTGGGTTTGCAGCTTTTCAACAACATCCCCTTCGCCGATCAAATCATGGGTGACTTTAATGCCTGTTAATTCAGTGAACGCAGCGGCGAGAGTTTTTGCTTCATATTCATGGGTGGCGATGGTTTCAGAAACGACATTAATTTCCATACCTTTGAAAGGTTGGGCTGCTTCAATGAACCAGTTAATCTCTGCTTTCTGCTCTTGTTTAGAAAGAGTTGATGGCTGAAATTCTTCGATCCATTTATCTGTAGTGGCATCGTCAGCAATTGCGGGTGCTGACATTACCATGATGAGTGCAGCTATTTTAAAGCCATATTTCATTTTTATCTCCTTAAACCCATTTAAATACTGCGCCGCCATATATAAAACAGGCGCCAAGTGCCCACCATATGGGTGAGCCGAATATTGCAAGCGCGCCGAGGCAAATAAATGCTGAACCCAGTAAACTTATAAAAAGCCTGTCGCCTGGCGTGGTTTCTATTCTTAAAATGCCAACTCGTGGTTCCTGCGGTGCTTTGATGCTCCAGATAAGCATAATAATAAGGGCACATGCAATTGAAATAAAGAATATCGCTGTTGGCATGGTCCACCCCATCCATGAAAGATCCATCATACCCTCCCTAACGCGAAGCCCTTGGCGATATAGTTTCTTACGAAATATATAACCAAGGCACCTGGAATGATGGTCAGAATACCTGCCGCGGCAAGCACACCCCAATCAAGTCCAGACGCTGATACGGTTCTGGTCATGGTGGCGGCGATTGATTTGGCGTCCACCGATGTAAGAGTGCGGCTCAGAAGTAGCTCAACCCACGAAAACATAAAACAGAAAAACGCAGCAACACCAATACCAGGTGCAATCAGCGGCAGGAATATTTTTCTAAAAAAGCCAAAGAAGCTATAACCGTCAATATAGGCGGTTTCATCAATTTCACGCGGCACACCGCGCATAAATCCTTCCAATATCCACACCGCAAGCGGCACATTAAACAGCGTATGGGCAAGGGCAACGGCGATGTGGGTATCGAACAGTCCAACACTTGAATAAAGTTGAAAGAAAGGAAGTGCAAAAACCGCTGGTGGCGCCATCCTGTTAGTCAGCAGCCAAAAAAACAGATGTTTATCACCCATGAAGGTGTAACGGCTGAAGGCATAAGCGGCAGGAATAGCAACGCTTAAGGATATTACGGTGTTCATGACCACATAGATAATGGAATTTATATAGCCACCGTACCAACTTGGATCCGTGAAGATCACTTTATAATTGTCGAAGGTTAAGTTATCTGGCCACAAACTAAAGGTCGACAGTATTTCCTGATTGGTCTTAAGGCTCATCATCAAAAGCCAATATATAGGCAGCATCAAGAAGACGATATAAACGACCATAACCAAGGCTGACTTGTTTATTTTCATGATCCTCCCTCCTTATCCATATTGATCATCACTGTATAGAACACCCACGATACCAGCAAAATGACGAGAAAATATATAAGCGAGAATGCCGCCGCCGGTCCAAGATCAAATTGACCAATAGCCATTTTGACAAGGTCAATGGAAAGAAAGGTTGTGGCGTTACCCGGCCCGCCACCAGTGACCACAAAAGGTTCCGTATATATCATAAAACTATCCATAAATCGTAGCAGCACGGCGATCAGCAGAACACCTTTCATTTTTGGAAGTTCAATATAACGGAAAACCGCCCAGCGGCTGGCCTGGTCAATTTTAGCGGCTTGATAATATGCGTCCGGAATAGACCGGAGCCCCGCGTAGCTTAAAAGCACAACCAGCGATGTCCAATGCCAGACATCCATTGCAATTATGGTAATCCAAGCATCAATCGAATTTTGGGTGTAATTATAATCTACGCCGAGTTGATCCAGCGTATATCCCAGAAGTCCAATATCAATGCGGCCAAATATTTGCCAAATGGTGCCGACAACATTCCAGGGAATAAGCAGAGGCAGTGAGAGAAGAACAAGGCAGAGCGACGACCAAAGGCCGCTTTTTTTTGGCATATGAAGGGCGACAAATATTCCCAGTGGTACTTCGATCGCTAAAATAATGCCCGTGAAAATAATCTGGCGCCAAAGCGCATCATGGATACGCTCAGACCTCAGAACCTCCTCAAACCATTCAAGCCCAACCCAGAAAAATTCATTATTGCCAAACGTGTCCTGTACCGAATAATTAACCACCGTCATCAACGGAATAATAGCCGAGAAGGCAACCAGGATCAGAACAGGCAGCACCATAAACCATGCTTTTTGATTGCGCGTTTTCTTCATGGCGCCACCAGCCAGTTGTCTTGATAAATATTTATTCTTGCTCTATCAAAAGTTACCCGGTTCATATCTGGCGTTATCGCATCACCTTCGTTTAAAATGATATTTATGTCATGATCCTCAAAACGCGTCCGGGCAATCTTATAGTGTCCCACATCTTCAATTCTTTTGATGGTGACGGGCAGGGCGTCTGGATCATTGCTTAAAGATGCAAATTCAGGTCGGATACCAAGCTCAATTTTCCCCGCCAAATCCTTATATCTTGTACCTAACATTATTTTATGACCACCAAGGACCGCTGTATCATCTTTTATATTTATAGGCAGGACATTCATTCCTGGCGAGCCGATAAAATAGCCGACAAAAGTGTGGGCGGGCCGCTCAAACAGGTCCGCAGGCGTGCCAATTTGCACCACTTCGCCTTCAGACATGACAATCACTTTATCGGCAAAAGTAAGGGCTTCGGTTTGGTCATGGGTGACATAAATCATGGTATGGCCAAGGTTTTTATGAATTTCTTTCAGTTGGGTCCGCAGTTGCCATTTCATGTGCGGATCAATAACGGTGAGCGGTTCATCAAACAAAATAGCGCTGACATCTTCACGCACCAAACCGCGCCCGAGGCTGATTTTTTGTTTGATATCTGCCGTGAGGCCGCTGGCTTTTTTGCCAAGGATACCATTCAGTGAAATTGCGTCGGCAATCTCGAGTACTCTTCTGTCAATATACTCTTTGCTCATTCCTCTGTTTTTAAGGGGAAAAGCAAGGTTCTCACGAACAGTCATTGTGTCATAGATAACCGGAAACTGAAAAACCTGTGCGATATTTCTCGCTGCCGTTTCCTGCAAGGTGACATCATTGTCATCAAATAATATTTGCCCCTCACTTGGTGTAAGCAGTCCGGAAATGAGGTTAAGCAGCGTTGTTTTGCCGCAACCCGAAGGGCCAAGAAGCGCATAAGCGGCACCATCTTCCCATTCGTGGCTCAGTGTTTTTAAGGCGTAGTCATCATCGCAAGTTGGACTATCAAGATAACTATGTGCCAGATTTGAAAGGGTTATTTTTGCCATTACTACCCTTTCACCGCATAAGATGCCGCGCGCGCCAATTTTCCGTCCTCAGCGAACGTATAAATATGCGAAGGATCAAGATAGACAGAAATATCGTCCCCAAGGGCAAGATCATGAACACCATGAACCAGACCAACCCATTTTTCGCCCGCATGGCTCATATGGATGAATGTTTCAGAACCGGTAATTTCGGTGACGTTGAGTTTGGCTGAAAATTCTATTGCCTCTGCGCTGTGCTTGCTGAGTTCCAAATGATTGGGCCTAAATCCGGCTATGTAATCGCCATCACTCAAGTTCGATGAATCATCCTTTGTCTCAGAGATCGTGCCATCGGCGAAAGTGATTTTTCTACCCTTTTTACTCAGCTTCAAAAAGTTCATTGGCGGATTTGAAAATACACCAGCTGTTACCGCGTCAATTGGTCGGCGATAAACATGGCTTGTTTTATCAAACTGACTGACGCGTCCTTCATAAAGTGTTGCCGTATTACCGCCAAGCAGTAGCGCTTCTTCCGGCTCGGTGGTGGCATAGACAAATATGGCACCGGAGCGCTCAAATATTTTGGGGATTTCTTCACGCAATTCTTCGCGAAGTTTATAATCAAGATTTGCCAGCGGTTCATCAAGAAGCACCAGCCCCGCCCCTTTGACAAGGGCACGGGCGAGCGCGCATCTTTGTTGCTGACCACCAGAAAGCTCCATTGGCTTTCGCGTCAGGAAAGGTTCCAGTTTTAGGAGCTCCGCAGCTTCTTTTACGGCCGTTTCAATTTCACTTTGGTTCTTTTTCATCACCCGAAGCGGCGATGCTATATTTTCATAAACGCTTAAAGTCGGATAATTTATAAACTGCTGGTAAACCATGGCGACGTCGCGGTCTTGTACACGCTTGTCTGTTACATCTTCACCGTTCCAGATAATTTGGCCGCCGCTTGGTTTTTCAAGCCCCGCCATAATGCGCATCAGAGTTGTTTTGCCGGAGAGTGTCGCGCCGAGAAGCACATTCATTGTCGCTTCTTCAAGCGTTAAGTTAGTCTCGTAAATATGTGGCTTACCGTCAACGGTTAGCGATATATTCTTAAGCTCTAATGACACTCATTTCTCCCTAAATATACGCCAACGCCTGATCGAAATCGGCAATTAAATCTTCGATGGCCTCAATGCCGACAGAGCAGCGGATCAAAGATTCAGGAATACCAAGATCCTGACGCTGCTGTTCGGTTAGTTCCACGTGGCTGGCGGTGCGCGGTGGTCCGACGATGGTTTCAACACCGCCGAGATGTGCGGCTCGGTGAGCAAAACGAATTTGCGGTAGGAAGTTTCGAACTGAATCAAATCCACCCTTTAATGAAAAGCTCAACATGCCGCTGAAACCGCTCATCTGTCCTTTGGCTATTTCATGACCAGGATCGTCGACAAGGCCAGGATAGAAAACCTTATCGACATTATCATGCTGCAAGAGAAATTCCGCGAGGGCCATTGCGTTTTCGTTCTGCTTGGCGATGCGAATATCAAGTGTTTTTAGGCCGCGAAGAAGCAGATAGGCAGAGTTCGCATCCAAAGTCGCACCATTAATCTCGCGAAATCCATATATTTTTTTAACCAAGTCAGCGCGTCCACAAACAACACCGCCAAGCGCATCTGAATGACCACCAATGAATTTTGTGGCGCTATGCACAACGAGGTCAGCACCCAGGGCCAGAGGGTTTTGATTAATCGGTGTGGCGAAGGTATTATCGACGACGATGGTTGCGCCAACCTTTTTGCCCGCTGCGATTAGTCGTTTAAGATCAAGGATTTTCATAGTTGGGTTTGTCGGTGTTTCCAGATAAAGGAGATCGCATCCTTTTAGCGTTTCAGCCTCTATTGCGTCCTGATCATGGGTTTCACACATGGTGACATCAATGTTAAAACGTGGAAGATGTTCCAAAAAGACCACGCTGGTACCGCCGTATGTGTCTTTAACGGACACTACGCGCTGACCAGGAGACAGCAGCGTAAATAATATATTACTGATGGCTGCCATCCCCGAGGAGAAACTGGTTGCGGCTTCAGCATCTTCAAGGATACGCATTTTTTCTTCAAAGACGGCAACCGTCGGATTGGTATTGCGGCTATAAATATGGCCCTTGCGCTTTCCGGTCGCCACGTCATACCATTCATCCACGTCATCATGACTATACGAAACGCTGTTGACGATGGGCACTTGTGCGGCTCCTTCGAAGAATGTTTCTTCTTCTCCAGCCCATACGGCTTTGGTCGCCTGCGCGACGTCATTCCAGTTTTTATTGCTCATTAAAGTTGCCCTAAAGAGTTATTATTACTTTGTTTGTTGTTAGTTTTAATGCTTTTCATCGAAACATTAAAGATATATCGTTCGCGGATGCATAAAATAAAAATTGATAAGGAAACAATTGACGCTGCCGTGATCCGCCGTGGTGGCAGGCAATTTGCATTTGCAGATATCGATCCCATGAAGACGGCTCTTATTGTTATCGATATGCAGAATTATTTTCTTGAACCCGGCATGGCCGCAGAGGTGTCAACGGCCCGTGAAATTGTCCCTAATATTAATATTATTGCTGATGTTTTGCGAGAGGCGGGTGGCAAAGTCGCTTGGGTTGTCAGCACATTTGACGAGGATATTTTTGAAAAATGGTCGGTGATGAAGGATCTTTTTTCGCCTGAACGTCGGGCAGCCATGATTGACAACCTTAGTACGGGTGCGCACGGTCACGGCATTTGGCCAGAACTTCTCGTGGATAAGAAAGACTGGACCGTCCAAAAAAACCGTTTCAGTGCACTTGTTAACGGCTCAAGCAATCTTGAAGCGCGCCTCAAGGAAGCGGGTGTGGATACTCTGATTATTGCTGGAACGCTCACAGACGTCTGCTGTGAAAGCACGGCAAGGGATGCGATGATGCTGAATTTCAAAGTGGTCATGGTTTCAGATGCTAACGCAGCGGCATGTGACGATGATCACAATGCTGCATTAAACGCTATGGCGCGGCTGTTTACAGATGTGATCTCGACCGATGATCTAATAGAGAGGCTGAGATGAAAATAGGATTTAACCCAAATTTTGCGCCATTTAGTTACCTTGAAAATCAAAAACCCGCAGGTATTATTATTGAGCGGATAATGGAGATTTTTGAAAAAGCAAACATCCCTGCTGAGTTTGTACCCGCTGAACTCACCGGGCTCATCGAAGGTCTTATGGCAGGACAGTTTGATATATTGGCGGCGCTGGCAAAAACTGAGGAAAGAACCAAAACGTTAGCGTTTAGCAAACCTGTTATCGTAAGCGGGGGTGCGTGGTTCATGGCAAGAAGCAATAACCCGCTCGTTGATGATGAGCGCCCAAAGACAGTGGTCACCCCAAAAGTTGGTCCGTTGGTGGCGCAGATAAGCAGCCTTTATCCGGAAATCAGTATCATTCTCACGGATGATTATGATAGCGCGCTAATGGATGTTTTAGCGGGAAAGGCCGATGCGGTAGCGCTTAACTGGCATGTGGGGAAAATGTTGGTGGCGCAGACATATGACGGGCAATTTCACATTCCAAAAGCCCCCTTCAACACCATGCCACTTTATATGGCTACTAAAATAGAAGATCAGCAAAATATAATAAGTCAGCTGAATACCCATATCCCGGATGACTGGGGACCTGACCCTTTATAAAAATAATAACATTTGAGGAAATAATGACAGAACAAATAAAAAAACCGTCCAGACTGGTAGGTATATCAATTATAGCCGGTGCCGCCATCGGTGCCGGGATATTTTCACTTCCAGTGGTATCAGCGGGTATGTGGTTTAGTTGGACCTTAACCGTGCTGCTTGTAAGCTGGTTTTGTCTTTATCATTCCGGCCTTATGATCCTCGAGATCAACCTTAATTATCCCCGTGGCGCGAGCTTTGATACCTTTGTCAAAGACACGCTCGGCAAGGGCTGGAATGCCTTTAACGGCCTTACCCTTGCCTTTATACTCTATGTATTAACTTATGCTTACATTAGTGGTGGTGGATCGATAGTCAGTCATACGCTTGAAGTATCAGTTGGCCTGTCACTACCGCCAATTATCGCGGGGCTTGTGTTCGCGGTTGGCCTTTCATTCATTGTCTGGGTCAGTACCGGTTTTGTTGGCCGTATCAATGCTATTTTTGTAGGCGGTATGGTTATCACCTTTGTTATGTCGGCCGGTGATCTGGCGACGCGCATTGAGCTGCCAAAATTACTAGAAAGCGAAATTGATTACGCGCCCTATATTCTCGCGGCCCTTCCATATTATCTGGCCGCATTCGCGTATCATACGGCCATTCCAAGCCTGACCAAATATTACGGTAAAGATGATCCGTTTCGTATTCGCGACTGTATTTTTTATGGCTCGCTCACCTCACTTATTGTTTATACGCTATGGCTGACGTCGACGATGGGTACCATTTCACGCGAAGATTTCCACCCGATCATTGAAAGTGGCGGTAATATTGGTGCTGTGGTTGGTGCACTGAGCGCTGTTGCCGAAAGTGAGCGTCTGGCCGGGTTTTTGAATGCCTTTGCTAATTTGGCTGTTGTTTCTTCGTTTCTTGGCGCGGCTATTGGACTGTTTGATTATATCGCTGATAAATTTAAATTTGATGATACGCCTCTCGGCCGCTTTAAAACCGCGTTGATCTCATTCGTGCCCCCGACTATTGGCGGGGGGTTTTTTCCTAACGGCTTTATTTATGCCATTGGCCTAGTCGGGCTTTGCGGCATCGTCGTGGCAACGATCATACCAGGCCTTGCTGTTCGGGCGAGCCGCAAAAAGTTTCCTGATACGAGTTTTCGTGTGCGGGGCGGTAATAAAATGATCTATCTCATTCTGGGGTATGCCGTGGTTTTGGTTTGTTGTTATTTTCTTTCCGCCGCAGGTCTGCTTTTTAAATATTAATTCAGTTAAGAGCCCGGCATGTTGCATTAAATGCCCTGGGCGACTTTTTTCAAGGTTTTAATAAAATATGATACGGCGGGGGTATTCTGCGTTCTATATGTTACTCCGATCGCAGTTGTTGAGGCTTCCAGTGATATGGCAAGTCGGCACAGCTCTGAGTTATTCTCAACCACCTGAAACGGCATGGCGGCAATCATATCGGTTTCCTTTAGCAGCTTAAAATTGGTAAGGATTGAAATGCTTTCGAAATTATTAACTGGTGGTTCAATTCCGGCGTCTCTAAATGCTGTCTCAATTTGTCGCCTTAGCGATGTTTGCGGTGGAGGAAGTATCCAATCAAACTCTTTCAAGTCTTTGAAAGTTAATGAGTTTTTTTCAAGTAACGGATGTCCCCTGCGGACAACAACCGAGATCGGTTCATTATATAACTCTTCTTGCGATAAGCCCTCTCTCTCGCGAAATTCAGGCAAGCGGCCAATAACAATATCTAGCTCGCCGCTGCGTAGCGCCGGCATCAGTCGGTCATTGGTTCCTTCGGTTATTGTTAATGAAATATTGGGGCGTTCTTTTTTTAAAACAAGCATACTTTGGGGAATGAGTGTCGGGGATGCGGCCAGTAAGGTTCCGACATTGATATGGCCCGATATGCCGTGGGCCAGCGAAGTCAATTCTTCGCTCACCTGTTTGATCTGACTTAAAATAAGTTTGGCGTGTTTGATCATCACTTCGCCGTAAATTGTCGTCGTAACCCCGCGCGAGGATCGATCAAACAATGATACACCCAGAACGTCTTCAAGATCACGTATGTTTTTTGTTGCAGCGGGCTGAGCCATGTTAAGAACCGCAGATGCTTTTAAAATATTACGCTGTTCATCAACAGTGACAAGGAGCTTCAATTGGCGAAATTTAAGGCGGTGAAGAAGATGATATTCCAATTGTGATGATGACATGTCATAGTACTTTCTGGCAAATTTACTGATATATATATTTTGTTATAGTTTCGATCGATAATGTTATTATTATTGTATAGCAAATCTCTGTAACATTCTATTGTTGTGAGTAGAAATTGGAGCAAATGGTGTCTTCTGTAAAAGTCCTGCAAAATTATATAGATGGTCAGTTCGTTAAAACTGAAATGCTTTTTGACGATATTAGCCCGGTGGATGGCTCGCTTGTCGCACATGTTTGCGAAGCCGACAAAGCACTTGTGGACCGTGCGGTACGCTCTGCCAAGAAAGCGCTACACGGTGTATGGGGCGGGCTATCTGTCGAGGAGCGCTGCAACACACTTCATAAGGTTGCTGATGAAATTGAACGGCGATTCGACGACTTTGTGACCGCAGAAATCGCTGATACCGGCAAGGCGCATGCTCAGGTTAAAAATATCGATATTCCCCGCGGCGCAGCCAATTTCAGGTTTTTTGCCGATCTCGCTCAAAATCAGGAACAGCAGACATTTGAAATGACAACAGCGGATGGGCGCGGCGCCACCAATCTGATCGTAAATAAGCCTATGGGGGTTGTTGCGGTGATATCTCCATGGAATCTTCCACTTCTGCTTATGACATGGAAAGTGGCACCTGCGCTCGCGTCCGGTAACACGGTTGTTGTCAAACCGTCCGAAGAAACTCCGTCGACAGCGACATTGCTTGCAGAAGTGATGGATGCAGTCGGCATGCCCAAGGGTGTTTTTAATCTGCTTCATGGTTTTGGGCCAAATTCGGCTGGTGCTTATATGGTTGAGCATCCAGACGTTAACGCCATTACCTTTACGGGTGAAAGCGGTACTGGCAAGGCGATCATGAAAAACGCGGCCGATGATCTAAAACCGGTATCCTTTGAACTTGGCGGTAAAAATGCGGCGGTTATTTTTGCCGATGCAGACTTCGATACGGCGGTGGCCGGAACGGTGCGTTCGGCATTTTCAAATTGCGGACAGGTGTGTCTGTGTTCAGAACGAGTTTATGTGGAGCGTTCAATTTTTGATAAATTTGTTGGCGCATTGAAAGAAAAAGCACAAGACATTAGAATTGGCAAACCCGGAGACGGTGCGGACATGGGGCCACTCATTTCAAGAGAACACAGAGAAAAGGTTTTATCTTACTTTTCGCTGGCACTCGAGGAAGGCGCAATTCTTGTTACGGGTGGTAAAGTGCCGACATTTGGTGATGACTGCGATAATGGCTCATTTATAGAGCCGACCATCTGGACCGGCCTTTCAGAAGACGCAAGGTGCGTCAAAGAAGAAATTTTTGGCCCCGTTTGTCATATTTCACCATTTGACAGCGAAGACGAAGTGATCAGGAAAGCCAATGATAGTGATTACGGCCTGGCCGCAGCGATCTGGACCACGGATATGGATAAAGCAAACCGGGTCGCCAAGCAGATGGAAGTGGGTATTTGCTGGGTCAATGATTGGTTCTTGCGGGATTTGCGAACGCCATTTGGTGGCGTAAAGCTTTCCGGTATTGGTCGCGAAGGCGGGATCCATAGCCTTGAATTTTACAGTGAACCTCTCACTATTTGTATAAAACATTGAGGATATTTGATGAAAAGTGAAATTATTGACGGCAAAGCAAAACCACTGGGGGCGTATCCACACTATAAAAGGGCAGGTGATTTTATTTTTGTCTCCGGTACCAGTTCAAGGCGCGAAGACAATAGTCACGCTGGTGTTGATATCGCCGCCGATGGCTCTGTTACACTTGATATAGCGGCGCAGACCCGTGCGGTGATTGAAAATATCGAAACCACGTTAAAAGCCGCGGGCGCAGACCTTTCTCATCTGGTTGAGGTTAGTACTTTTTTGATAAATATGGATGATTTTAAGGGCTACAACAACGTATATGGCGAGTATTTTGATGCGGCAACTGGTCCGGCGAGAACCACTGTCGCCGTTCGCGAACTACCGCATCCTAACTTGTTGATCGAAATAAAAGCCACTGCTTATAAAAAGGAGTAATCATGCCACTACATCCAAAATTTAAACCGTTTAATTTTGAAAAATGGATTGAAGATCATAAAGACCTCCTCAAGCCACCTGTTGGCAATAAAATGCTCCATGATGAAACAACGGGCATGATTGTTATGGTCGTTGGCGGGCCTAATACCCGCGTCGATTTTCATGATGACCCGGTTGAAGAATGGTTTTATCAGGTCAAGGGCGACATGATGCTTAAAATTGCCGAAGACGGTGTGATTTACGATGTTCCCATCCGCGAAGGTGAAGTGTTTTTAATGCCTCCGCACACGCTGCACGCACCGCAGCGGCCGCAGGAAGGCTCAATTGGACTGGTTATTGAAGCCCCTCGTCAACCCGACATGATGGAAGGATTTGAATGGTATTGCTTTAACTGTGGTGATCGGGTGCACCGGGTTGAAGTCTCGCTTGCTGATCCCAGTATGATTGTGACTGCGCTTCCAAAAGTATATGACGATTATCACAATGATATGGAGGCGCGGACTTGCAAGAATTGTGGTGAAGTCCATCCCGGTAAAGGCAAGCCGCCGGAAGGATGGGTTAAACTATAACCATGAAAATAATTGATATTCATTCACATTTTTATCCCGACAGTATCGTGGATATGGATAGCCGCTTTGGGGCTGGCGTCTGGCCGGGTTTTCGTAAACTATCCGGGGACAAAGGCATGATCACCTATGATGGTAAGGATTACCGTCCCATATATGATGCCTGCTGGAATGCTGAACGCCGCATTGAAGAACTTGATAAATACGCGGTCGATATTCAGATCATGTGCGCCACACCAATCCTGTTTGCGTACGAAAAACCCGCTGCAGAGGCCCTTGAATGCGCAAAAGTCGTGAATGATGCGGCCCTTGATCTTTGCGGGTGTAACTCAGCTCGTCTTAAAGCAATGTGTCAGGTACCATTGCAAGATATTGATCTGGCCTGTGCCGAAGTAAGCCGGGCTATGGATAGCGGTCATGTCGCGGTCCAAATCGGTAACCATGTGAAGGATAAGAACCTTGACGATGAAGGCCTGATCACCTTCCTTCAGCACTGTGCGAGTATCAATGCGCCGGTGCTCATTCATCCTTGGGACATGATGGCGCCGGAACGGATGCCAAAATATATGCTGCAATGGCTGGTGGCTATGCCCGCTGAAACGCAGCTTTCGATCCTTTCTCTTATTCTTTCTGGCGCGTTTGAACGCTTGCCAAGAAGCCTGAAGTTATGCTTTGCCCATGGTGGGGGTAGTTTTGCGTACCTGATGGGACGGGTTGATAATGCGTGGCGCGAACGCGATATTGTTCGCAAGGATTGCCCGAACCTGCCATCATCCTACATTGACCGGTTCTCAGTGGACAGTGCGGTCTTTAGCGAAGATGCGCTTGATCTTTTGGTGAAGTGTAGTGGCACTGAACGGGTCATGTTCGGAACCGACTATCCATTTCCCCTTGGTGAAATTGATATGGGATCGCTGGTTAGAAATAATCCCAGATTAACCTTAGAACAAAAATCTTCCATTTTGGGGGGTAATGCGGCAAGCTTCTTTGATCTTGCTGACTAGAAGGAGAAGAACATGAGCTTTGAATTTGTCATTCCCGATATCGTTGATCCGACTGGTGTTGATGGATCACCATATCCGCGAAGAGTTGATCCACTTAATGACGCTGACCGCGACAAAAAAGTCATCCAAACCGAAGGGGAGCCGATTACGGACTTCGGCGGCAACAGTAATCCTTATATCGACTATGAAAGCATAGACCTCCTTCTGAGCCTTCAACATCCCCGCTCTCAGGGTTACGATGAAATGTGCTTTATTATTATGGGTCAAGCCAAGGAGCTGCTCTTTAAGTCGCTTTATTATGAACTTTATAATCTTCAACTTCGAATTCGCGCTGATGATATTGCCAATGCTTTTGTCATCATGGACCGAAGTAAGAAAATACTAAAATTGATCGTAAATGTCTGGGAAGTGCTATCAACAATCAGGACCGATGGATTTAACCAATTTCGTGATTACCTTAATGTCGCTTCGGGTCAGCTTTCGTTTATGTACCGCCATATTGAATTTATCTTGGGCAATAAAAACGAGAAAATGTGTGACGCTCATAGTAACGTTCCGCACGTCTATCCAGCAATACTCAAGAATTTCTCTTCGCCTAGCATATATGATGATGTCATTGCGCTACTCGACCGAAGTGGATATGAAGTTGCGCCTGAATGCCTTGATCGTGACTGGACTGAGGTCTATAAAATTCATCCTTCGGTCGAAGAAGCCTGGCTTAAAGTTTATGCGGATCCGACACCGGAAAATGACCTTTATATGCTCGGTGAAGGGCTCACGGAAATCGCCGATATATTTTCACAGTACCGCCACCGCCATTTCGTCTCTGTGGAACGTATTCTCGGCTTCAAACCGGGCACGGGTGGATCGGCTGG
>CAXBLS010000030.1:0-29959 GCA_963976585.1 uncultured Kordiimonadaceae bacterium | reverse complement strand
CTGGCTTGGATTGGCGCGGGCGACAGATATCCAAACGGTGTTCCGGATAAGGTACGCAGCACTCTGAACCATGAAATAAAGCTGATTGATGAGTTGGACTACGCGCCTTATTTTCTCACGGTTTATGACATTGTCCGCTTTGCCCGCAGTCAGGGTATCCTTTGTCAGGGGCGTGGCTCGGCCGCAAATTCAGCGGTTTGCTTCTGTCTTGGTATCACGTCGGTTGATCCGGCACATATTGATCTTCTTTTTGAGCGGTTTATTTCCGCCGAACGCGGAGAACCGCCAGATATTGATGTGGATTTCGAACATGAACGCCGCGAAGAAGTGATCCAGTATATTTATGAAAAATATGGCCGTCACCGTGCTGGTATTGCAGCAACCGTGGTCAGTTACCGGGTAAAAATGGCCGTACGCGAAGTGGGGAAGGTCATGGGCCTGACCGAAGATATCATCACCGCATTGGGCACCGTCGGTTGGGACTGGTCAACCAAAATTCCCAATGCGGATCATATGCAAGACGTGGGACTTAATCTTAATGATCCACGGCTGAGGCAGACTTTGAAACTGGCACGGGAGCTGATCGGTTTTCCTCGTCACTTATCGCAGCATGTGGGCGGGTTTGTTATCACCCGCGGCCCACTTGATGAGGTCTGCCCCATTGCCAATGCCGCCATGGAAGGGCGCACCCATGTGGAATGGGACAAGGATGATCTGGCCGCGCTTCGTATTCTTAAGATCGATGTGCTGGCGCTTGGTATGCTCAGCTGTATCAGGAAAGCTTTTCACCTGCTTGATGAGCATTACGGGAAAAATTATAATCTGGCAACCGTCCCGACCGAAGACCCTCGCACTTATGATATGATTTGCGAAGCCGATACTGTTGGTGTTTTTCAAATTGAAAGCAGAGCCCAGATGTCGATGTTGCCACGACTGCGACCACGGACCTTTTATGATCTGGTGATCGAAGTGGCCCTTGTCCGCCCCGGGCCTATTCAAGGCGATATGGTCCATCCGTACTTAAGGCGGCGTCAGGGGCTGGAAGAAGTGACTTTTCCGTCGCAAGAACTCGCGGATATTCTCGGCAAGACCCTTGGTGTGCCGCTATTTCAAGAGCAGGCCATGAGTATCGCCATCGTCGCCGCTGGCTTTAGCGCCGGGGAAGCTGACCAGCTTAGACGCGCCATGGCCACCTTCAAACGCACCGGCACCATTGGCCATTTCAAGGAAAAATTCATCGGCGGTATGTGCTCACGCGGTTACGAGCGGGATTTTGCCGAGCGCTGCTTCAAACAAATCGAAGGCTTTAGCGATTATGGTTTTCCAGAAAGCCATTCTGCCAGCTTTGCGCTGCTGGCTTATGTGTCTAGCTGGCTTAAATGTCATTATCCTGACGTTTTTGCTTGCGCAATCCTCAATAGTCTACCCATGGGATTTTATTCGTCATCATCATTGGTTCGGGATTTTCGTGATCATGGCGGTGCCGTACTACCCCCGGATATTAATCACAGTCGCTGGGATCATTTACTGACCGACACCACCCACCAAAAAACCCTAACAGATGAAGGCGGAGGAAAATATGCGGTGCGGCTCGGCTTTCGTCAGATTAAAGGCCTTAAGCAGGCGGAAATGGACACACTCACCACACTGCGCGGGCGTGGGTATGACAGTGTTCGTGATCTTTATTTCAGAAGCGGACTTTCTGTGGCCGCTATTGAACGACTTGCGGGCGCGGATGCCTTTCGCTCCCTCGGCCTTGACCGGCGCGATGCGCTTTGGGCGGCGCAGGGTCTGGGGACACCAACAGGAAAACGTAGCGCGGCTGAAGACTTGCCGCTTTATGCTTACGCGGCAAGTCAAAATTCCCTCACCTTGCAGCGGGAAGAAGAGGTTGCCCTACCCGTCATGAGCCTGGGGGAACATGTGGTTGAGGATTATCAGGTGATGAAGCTTTCCCTTAAGGCGCATCCGGCGTCTTTTGCCCGCGAACGATTAAAAAAACGCGGCTTTATCACCGCCAAAGAGCTGAAAAAGCATCCGGCCGACCGCAAGGTTGTGGTCGCCGGACTTGTACTGGTACGCCAACGGCCCGGCACCGCCAGCGGGGTAATTTTCGTAACCCTTGAGGATGAAACCGGAATTTCAAACGTTATCATCTGGCCGACAGTATTTGAGGAATATCGCAAAATTGCCATCAGCGCGCGTTTTTTGGGCATTAAAGGAATTTTGCAGCGCGAACAGTCCGTCACCCACGTCATCGCCAAAGAACTGATCGATCTCAGCGATGAACTTATCATGCTCGGCGATAATGACGACGACCAGTTGTCAAACATCAAGCAAGTGGCCGGTGTTCTTCCCAAGGGCCGAAATTTTCATTAGCGAATGAGCACTGCCTACATTCTATCAGGCGGCGTTTTGCTGCGGCGGGGTGGGTTCCAAAACGGTTTTTCGGAAATTTGACATTTCGCCCACGTAGACTTCCACTCAAGCTCTTTCTGGTAATAAATCTCTGCCCAAATCTCGCTGGGCTCAGCGCCGTTTTGATATTCAATGTCCGCCATGGCCAGATTTCTTTTGAGGATCGGTGACCAGATATTGGATTTTATGGCGCCGATGCGCATACCGTTTTTGCCGTCATAAAGAAAACTGTCTGTTGGCGCTTTGTTGCCTTCAACCGAAAGCTTTACCAGACGTCTTTTTATAGGCCGATCATGTTCCGCCTGTAGTGCTTTTTTTCCAGTATAATAAGATTTATCAAGGCTCACGGCCCACGTGAGGCCGAGCTCGAACGGGGAGCGATCATGGCCATCACGAACGGCCGTTTCAGCGGTGATAAAATCATCACCCGGCATGATAAATCCCGCCTCGATACGCACCATTTCAAGGGCGTCAAGGCCCATGGGTTTGACATCATAAAGGCCCCGCTCTTTAACGCCAAATACTGCGTCCCAAAGCGTTATCGCATGACGGGGATCGACCCATACTTCATAACCAAGATCACCGGTAAATCCGGTTCTGGATATCATGACATCCATGCCTTCAAGCTGGGTATGATGAATACCAAACGGTTTTAGGTCATCAAGTCCGCCTATCCCGGCCGCCTCAAGAACGGCAAATGATGTGGGACCCTGCACAGAAAGCGCGGCAACATCATGAGTTTCTTCTTCGATGGAAACATCAAAACCAAGGGAGGAAATCATCAACCAGTCAAGTTGGTGATGCTGTGCACAAAGGCGGTAGCCATCACCCCCTAAATGAAAAATAGTGCCGTCATCAAGCACCCTTCCATCATCATTACACCAGACAACATAAGTCACCCGGCCCGGTTTCAGATTTGAAATATCCCTAGTCACCATGCGGTTTAGAAACTTAAGCGCGTCAGGGCCTTTAATGCGATATTTTTCCATCGGTGTCATATCAAATACGCTACATGAACTACGAACGGCAAAATATTCGGCGGCAACCGTATCGTAAACCCGCGCCACCTGATAACCGTTCCACGCGGACCAGCTTTTCATCAGGTTAAGCTCATCGACACGGGCAAAGAAAGGAGAATGTTGAAGCACTTGATTAAAATTAGGTTTATCCATAATTATTTCCCTCCTTCCATTTTAAGAATACGCTGTGCGGCATTGTGACCCGGAATACCGGTGATACCACCGCCAGGATGGGCCGCAGCCCCGCAAAGATAAAGTCCGTCAATCGGTGTGTTATATTGCGCCGCGCCGTGGATGGGGCGCATCATAAACATTTGATCGATCATCATTTCGCCGTGATGCCAATGACCGCCTGTGACATTAAATTCACGTTCGATATCCACTGGTGTCAGCATATCTTCCGCCACAACACTCGCCGAAATTCCCGGCGCGTAGTGTTCAATTATTGATAGGACGTTATGTGAAAATGCACTTCTGTTTTTATCCCAACTGGCCTTCAAATGATAAGGTGCGAAACTGGCCGAAACCGACATCACATGATGGCCTGCCGGCGCAAGTGACGGATCGGATAGGCTCGGGAAGGTAATTTCGAGGATTGGTTTTTCTGAATATTCCCCGTATTTGGAATGATTAAAGGCATGCTCAACATAACGCATATCATTTGCAACCAGCAAACGCTGGCCGACTTCATTTTCTGCAAGACCTTTAAAATCTGGAAGCTTGGACAGGGCAAAGTGAAGCTTGGCCACATTACCATTGGTTCTGGTGGTGCTAATGCGTTGAGAAAACATGGCATCCAGATCCTGCGTTCCGACAAGATCAAGAAATGTTGTCTTGGCATCGGCATTGGATATGACGATATCCGCCGTTCTTATTTCTCCTGATGCAAGTTCCACACCTTGTGCGGTGCCATTATCAACAATAATTTTTGCTATTCTGACATCGGTTTCAATTTTGACACCTGCTTTTTCAGCGGCAGCAACAAATTGATCGCCACCATCCGAAGTTGGTAATGTCTGGGGACCATACGTTTCCCCCCTAAGGCGGTTAAGATAGGTAAGGACGGTGGTTGGCGTTCGCGCGCCCATATTGTGACCTAAAACGGCGTCGGCTGAGATCGCACCTTTCAGGCGCGGATCATCAAAAATTTCATTGAGGACGTCATAAATATTGATGCCACCAACACGCAAAAATTCACGCATAGAAGACGTACCAAGACCAAACCGTAACGACCAGCCGATTTTCGCCAGAGTAAACTTATCCTTATTGTCCATATCTTTAAGACGAGGCGGTGTATGCATGGTCAATGGCTCAAGTGCCTTGGCATATTTGCGGAACTCTTTTTTGAAGTTCTTGTAGGCCAGAATATCTTTCGCGGACAAACCCTTTCCGCTGACCGCATCGACGCTCAATGTCAAATGACGTCCATCAGATCCAAGCGAAATGGTATCGATTGCCTTACCAGTTGACTTTATGCCTAATTCTTTTGCGATCTTTGGGTTCAACGGATGAACGACCTGCGCCAGTCCGGTGACGTGGTACCCATCCGCAAATTCATATTTTGCGACGCCACCCCCGCAGGTATCCCGCGCTTCAAGCACATTCACATCATAGCCAGCCTTCGCCAGATAAGCTGCACATACGAGCCCGTTGTGACCGCCACCGATGATAATTACATTTTTTCTAGTCATCACCAAAATCCTCCGGCGTTGTATTGGGTCGCTTCAGATCCATGAGTATTTCGCGGGCCGCGTTGGCACCCGGTGCCCCCATAACGCCGCCACCCGGATGGTTCGATGAGCCACACATATACATCCCCTTTACGGGACCGCGGTACTGTGCGTATCCTGGGAATGGGCGGTTAAACATGAGCTGGTCAAGGGTCAGTTCACCTTGGAAAATATTTCCTTCCGTAAGACCGACTTCCGCTTCAATCTCTTTCGGTGTACGCACTTCTGCATGCACCAGCAAGTCTTTAAAATTTGGACTATACTGAGCAATTTGATCAATCACGGTCTGGCCAAATGCCTGGCGTTTTTCCTCCGTCCATCCGCCTTCAACCTCGACAGGGCAGTATTGAACAAAAACACTCATCATGTGCTTGCCCACTGGCGCCATCGTCGGATCAAATTGGGTCGGGATCACGATATCCACATAAGGATCTGCTGACCATCTGCCATCTTTCCAATCATCATAGGCGCGCTCAAGACGTTCCAACGTATCCGAGAAATGCATGTGACCTAATGTTAGTGGCGACCCTTTTCCAAGGGCGGGAAATTCCGGCATGCCGTCAAGGGCAATATTAAGCTTGCCCGAAGAGCCACGAATTTTGAAATTCTTTGCCCGTGTTACAACATCGTCCGGAATATCATTTGGGTTCATGATACCCAGAAAGGTGCGCTTTGCATCCAGGTTTGAAACCACCACTTTGGCATTAATTTCTTCGCCCGATGAAAGGATGACGCCGGTTGCTTTATTGCCCTTTACTTTGATTTCTTTTACTTCGGCTCCGCCCCTTACTTCGCCGCCAAATGATTTAAAGGAAGAAGCGATCGCCTTTGATACGGATCCCATTCCACCGCGGGCAAAGCCCCAGGAGCCGACATTGCCGTCAACATCACCCATAGCGTGATGAAGAAGGACGTAGGCTGTACCCGGCGAATAAACACCAAGGCCAGTACCGATGATGCTGCCACCTGAAAAATGCGCTTTGATCACTTCGCTTTCAAAATATTCTTCAAGATATTCTGCTATCGACATGGTGAAGAAGCGGATAAATTCATATATCTGACTTTCACTCAAGTCATAAAATGCCTTGAGCAACGAGGCAAATTCCATTCCATCTCGCCACTTAAACGATGCCGGGTCCGGCGGGGTTCTAAGCAAAAAACCACGAATAAGCCGGCACCATTTCATCAGATCGGCGTCAAAACGAATTGCCGCGTCCGCATCCCGTTTTGAATGACGCATAATTTCACGGCGCCTGACAGCGTGTTGATGGTAATTGCCATAATAGTCACCGTCCTGTTTAAACGTGACACCACCCTGGAGAGGAACAACCTCAAGCCCGTGCTGACCAAGGTCGAGTGCCTGGTAGATCTCCGGCCTAAACAAACTACACACATAGGAACAGTTCGAATATTTCCATCCCTCTTGTAGTTCCCGGCTCACAGTCGCACCGCCGATATAGTCGTTCTTTTCCAGTACAAGAACATCAAGGCCCGCTTTTGCCAGAAAAGCAGCGTTGGTCAGGCCGTTATGTCCCGCACCAATTACTATTGCATCATAATTCTTCAATGTTCCCTAATCCCTGTTATTTCTAACTAATTATAAAATATACTTTTCGCACGGTTTCGACAACCTCTGCTGTTCCCTTCCAGCCTTTTGGGAATATCCAGCTGTCGCCCGCTTTGACTTCTGTCACCTGACCAGATTCTGAAGTTAAAATCCAATGTCCTTTGAGCAAATGACAAAATTCCATAAGATCAAGATCAAGCTTTAAAATACCCGGCTCCGCTTCCCAAGTTCCAGCAAATAAGTTTCCTTGTTCGTAAAAACAACTATCTGTCTGTTTTGGCAACTCACCAACCGGCTCACCAAAACTCTCAGCGAGAACAAGGTCATTTAGTGAAGCGCAATTTTTCTGAATACTTATTTCTGGCATATTATTTTCTTTCTTAAGTTATCTGTTATCATTTAAGATCGCTATAAAAGTAACTGATAATGGCCATATATGTGATCACACTACTTCCAAACTTGATTAAAAGTCAAACGTCGCACCACTATTCTATTAGCAACGAAACACTTGATTTTGCCATTATAATCATCGTAATCTGTATTTATAAGCAGTAATATTCTATATTAATCAAGAGAATCATCAATTATATTATTTGTGATCACATTTATAGAAACTTGCATCTTAAAACACAAGAGTTAGTCGTTATAATTTAGACATAAAATTAAGAAAGTAATCCCATGAGCAAAGAAATTCCCGGCCCAAAAGCACGCGCAATACTGGAACGCGGCATTCCACTGTTTCAAAATGGATTGATATTCAAAGATGAATTGCAAAAGGCATCCAGACGAGGATTCCGGCCCGCCGGACAGGTTATGGTAGACCGGGCTTTGGGTGACTTCATATGGGATGTGGATGGCAATAAATATATCGACTTTCAAAATGGCTGGGCAACCAATCCTGTCGGCAATGCTCATCCTGAAATTATAGAAGCGGTTCATGAAGCACACAAGAGATATGGTTTTCACTATGATCATCCTCTTCGTTATGAGCTTGCCGAAAAACTAGCCGAGATCATGCCACATCAATCTTTGCCAAGATTTGGCTATGAAGTGTCTGGCACTGAAGCCGCAGAAGCCGCCATGTACATGGCCATGTGTTTCAAACGCCGGCGTCATGTGATTACTTTTGCGTCTTCATATCATGGCAACAGTATTGCCACCAAAGTGGCGAGCACCACTGGTCCCGAATATTCACGTTATCTGGAAGCATGGCGCGGCGGACCGATTTGCGCCCCTTACCCCCACAGTGATCACATCCCAGCGGGCATGACTGAAGACCAGTATGTAGATTACTGTCTCCATTATCTTGAGCATCATATACCAGCCTATATCGCGGAAAAAAATAACATTGCTGCGATCATGGTAGAACCCGGACTTGCGGAAGGTGGAAATTGGATTCCAAACAAGAAGTTCATCAAAGGAATTCGGGATATATGCGATAGAAATGACTGGCTCATGATCGCGGATGAGGTCCTAACCGGGCTCGGTCGAACTGCTAAAATGTGGGCAATTGAGCATTATGATGTAGTGCCGGATATTCTTGTAGTCGGCAAAAACCTTTCTGGTGGTATTGAAGCCTGTG
Source organism: uncultured Kordiimonadaceae bacterium (assembly GCA_963976585.1). Lineage (GTDB taxonomy): Bacteria > Pseudomonadota > Alphaproteobacteria > Sphingomonadales > Emcibacteraceae > Pseudemcibacter. The sequence continues at coordinate 21,643 of CAXBLS010000030.1, read as the reverse complement.
CTGGTGTTGCCGCACGTGATGATATTCTCGGCAACAATCCAGATTACTCAGCAAATTCGACCTTCGCCGGCACACCGGGCGGATGCGCAGCAGGCCTTAAAACATTGGAAATTTATAAGCGCGACAATGTCCTGCAAAATGCGGCAATGCTTGCAGACATAGCCCGCGAAGCTATGAGCACATGGGAGCAAAAATACGAAATCGTTAGACAGGTACGAATGAGCGGTCTACTACTCGGTGTAAGTTTTCAAACCCCGTCTGATAAGCCAGATGATGAAAACTGGTGGTATGCACGTGCTATCAGAAGTGAAATGTTACAAAATGGAGTCTGGGCCATTAGTGACCGTGAAGAAAATATTCGAATGTATCCCGCCTTAAACATGGAAGAAGCGACTTTCAGGGAAGGTTTAGGCATACTTGAAGACGCGATTTCAAAAATCGAGCGTGAGGGGCAATCAGTGGGGAACAGTCCTGCATGGCCAACTGGTGATGCTGGTTTTTAAAACCTATATATCCTTGAGAATTCGTTTCGCTGCATTTCGTCCGGGTGCGCCAGTAACGCCGCCGCCTGGATGCGCGCCGGACCCGCAAAGATAAAGCCCATTAACCGGTGTACTATATTGCGCTGCATCCGGATGGGGGCGAACGCTATAAAGCTGATCGGGTTCCAGTTTGCCGTGACAAATATCACCGCGCGGCAATCCGAAAGTCCTCTCCAGATCAAGCGGTGTAAAGCATTGATGAGCGACAAGAATATCCGGCAGGTTGGGAATATATTTTGTCAAATGACTTAGTATATTTTTCACCACCCCGTCTTTTTCATCATCCCAGTTTTTATCCCCTGCGAGTTCATAAGGCATGTATTTGCAAAGTAGTGACATGACGTGCGTGCCTGGCTCATCGGTCAGCGTTTCATCGGAAGTGCTCGGAATTATCGATTCCATAATTGGCGGATCGGCTGGTATCCCGGCCCTCGCAGATCTATAGGCTCTCTCGATATGATCTTTGCCTTCAATGAAGGAAATACTGCTGCGATGATGATCGCTAATATCCTCGCCCGGTAAGCACGCGAATTCAGGCAACCCGCTAAGAGCCAAATTCATCCTTAAGGATGCTGATTCTTGCCTGAAAGCGCCAATATCTTTGGCAAAGATATCAGAAAGGTGTTCCGTGCCAAGCATTTTTAAAAACGTGCCCTTGGGCTCTGTATTTGCTGCAATTGTTTTAGCAAAAATTTGTTCACCACCTTCAAGCTGAACTCCTGAAACTGCTCCATTTTCCATCAATATTTTTTCGACAGACGCATTGGTTTTGATGACCACCCCTTTTGCCTGCGCTGATTTTGCCATTGCCTGGGTAATCGATCCCATACCACCTTTCACGATGCCCCACGCGCCCTTATGGCCATCAACTTGACCCACGGCATGATGCAGCATTGATAGGCTGGCACCGGGATTATGGAGCGATATATAATTTGCAGGAATACAGTGGGATGCGATCATCGCTTTTACTTTGTCGCTTTCAAACCAGCGCTCAATGATACTATCCGGCGCACCGACAAAAAACTGGACCATGCGGTAACGCGTATCGTCATCCAATTTATAAATGTCCATAGCAGATTTCGCTGCGGTCATTAAATCGACAAGACCGCCGCCATATAATTTCGGCGGCTCTTTCAGCCATTGTTTTGAAAGAATTTCCCCGAGTTTATCGATAATATCATGATAATTCTGCTGCGACTTATAATCTGTGCTTGAGAATTTTTCGTACTCTCTTTTGTTGTGTTCTTCATCATCTGTAAGCAGGATATAATCACCCTTTAAATCCGGATAAAACGAGTTCTTTAGCCGAATGGGGTAGTAGCCGTATTTTTCAAGCTCAAGCTCTTCTATGACCTCGGGGCGAAGCAGACTAACAACATAAGAGGCAACGGAGTTTCTATAACCCGGATGGAACTCTTCGGTTATAGCAGCACCACCAACAATATGACGGCGTTCCAGAACGCAGACCTTCAAACTGCCCATAGCAAGATAATTTGCAGCGGTAAGGCCGTTATGCCCTGCCCCGATCACGATAGCATCAAAGTCGGAATCACTCATCCCTCTACCCCTTATTTAACCGTTGTATTTTGCCACCAGAGCCATAGCGTTTGCGAACCATCACATATGAAGTAACCGCAAGCGGTATATGTATCAAAGCCCAGAATATAGGCAGAATTGCTTCTACCGTATACCAATTGACGGACCCATCAGCCAGCAATTCTCCTGTGCCACGTTGATAGGGAATAACGTAAAAGTAAATCAACAGAAATGGCATAGCTGCGCCGAACAGCATATGGATTTTCGGCGCGTAAAGCGTCTGCTTAATCTTTTTTGGATCGCAGTCTTCTGCAGGCGCTCGGTGCATTCGCATACGGTACACCGCTTCCCGTCTGGTAATTTTTGTAAAATTTGAGACAGTGATTGTAACCAGCAGGCTGGCAACGACACCAATTATCGCTGGATTTAAGTAACTTGGTAGTTCAATAAATTCGAAATAGACGAGAGCTGCTGGCGCAACGTTAAACGAAAATCCGGCAGCCATTCCCCAGAATGCGGCATCTGCTGTTATCTTTTTACTCCATATACTCATGAAGCCAACCACCCCCCATGAGGACGTAAATACGGTTCCAATAAAAATCATCAGCCAGAAAATATTTGCCGGAAAAACAAAACTGGCGCCCAGAACCAAAATGCCAACAACCATCATTATAATGCGTGTTGAATTAAGCGATAGCGGCTCATCGCGTTTAATGATGTCGTTACTTACGCTAAACCCGACCAGCGATAAAAACGTCGATGCTGAGGAGAGGGCCGCCGCCATTATTCCCGCCAACAACAAAGCACCCAGCATTTCAGGAACCATGTTTTTCGCGGCCCATATAATCACGGTCTCAACGGGCGAAATATCAGGATTTACGATATTGACGATCCCGCCGAGGCCATAGATAAAGAACTGCAAAAATACGATAATCATGCTTGCGTAGATTGATGCACGTAGTACAACATGTTCGTCCCGCGCCATCAAATGACGCCCCGATTGCCACGGGCCAATAGCGTACGCAACGCTCCAACACAGACCATCAACAAACACGATCCAGATTAAAAAATCTGTTTCTGTAAGCCAATCCGTTCCAGTCCCAATAATACCATGCCATGATGCAATGCCCTCTTTCCCTTCAATTCTAGTCAGGTTTTCAATAGTAGAAGATATGCCGCCAAGATCGCCCAAAACGAAAATTATGACCAGTATTGTCGCGAAGGTGAACAAAAGGAACATCATGGTATCCGTCAACAAAATTCCTTGTGAACCTGAATACATGGTAAATACGGTGTAGCTTAACCATGAAATAACAAGACCCTGATTATAAGTGAGGCTCGTTAGATCAGAAAGAAGGATTGCCGCCCCCTGTGTCACAACAAGAAGGTAGCAGCTAAGCGCAACAATGATCGTTAGACCTGCGGCTTGCTGCACCTTATGACTGTTAAAACGTCTGCCAAAATATTCCGCTACGGTTGGCGCGCGACTTCGGCGTAAGTATGTGCCAAAAAAGAGTGCCCCGTATATGTACCCAATAACCGCAAGACTTGGAAATAGGACATACGGCCCAAGCTGTCCCGCGTAAGTGAATCCCGCCTCACCCATAAAAATAGTAGAGCTAAAAAGAGACGCGACCAATGTTCCAACAATAAGAAGCGTAGGCGCTCTGCGCCCGGCGACAAAATAATCATCCAGCCCCTTGACCCTGCGACCAGCATAGTTGCCGACAAGAACAAATATCACAATACTGATCGCTATAGTGGTTGTGTAAATGTCCATTAAGCTGCCTTTATCCTCAATTTATTTTAAATAAAAAAGGGCCACCAATTTGGCAGCCCTTATTTCTTAACATTTTAATTTAATTAACCACCAAATTTATAGGAGAATTTAGCGCCAAATGTCCGTGGACGGCTCGGTCCGAAGAAAACGGTTGGTGCGATCTCTCCACCTTCATAACCGCCATCATAGTAGACCTTATCAAAGAGGTTTTCTACGTAAGCAGTTACGGACCAGCCCGCATCATCTTCGTATCCAAGGCGAACCGATGCATCACCATAGCCTTTCATTTCACCTTCTGGAATATTACCAAGGCCAACGAAAACGCTGCTTTGAGCTGAAAATTCAACGGATGCTGTCATTTCACCTGTTGAGGTCACAGGGGTATGATAACTGAGTAGCCCCGCGCCCTTAAATTCAGGTGAGCCAGACAAGCGGTTTCCATCGCTACCCGGGGCAATCAGATTTGCATCCTTAATTTCGTTGTGGTTGTAGGAACCTGACAAAATAAGGTCAAAGTTATCGCCAAGTATCGCTTGGACCGTACCTTCAAGGCCGTATGATTTCACCTCACCAACGTTCGCAGTCTGCGTGCTTCGGTCGAAATAAGTGAATTGAAGGCCTTCATATTTGTAGTAATAGGTGTTGAAATCGTATTTGAATGTGTTTTCAGGATTGCTTCCCTTAATACCGATCTCATATGACCAAACCTGCTCAGGTCCGAAATGGTTTGGCAATGTCCCCGGTAATGCGACTCCATCATCGTCAATACCAGTACCACCATTTCCTTGCGTCAGATTGGCACCAAAACTGTTAAAGCCACCAGATTTATATCCCTTAGTGACACTACCATAGAGCATTAGATCGTCATTTGCTCTATAGCGCGCAATAAAGCGTGGGGTAAACGCGTCCCAACTGCGTGTCGTTCTAACTGGTCCATCTGTTGAAAACCCGATATTCCAATATGGCCCAAGATCACTTGTAACCGGCAACGCATTAAACGAGAAATCTTTTGTATCTTTGGTGTAACGCACACCTGCTTCAACATCAAATTTGTCTGTTATTTGATATGCCAAATTCACATACGCAGCCCACCCTTTATAACTACCGGCAATCTGACTCGGTTCGTTTAGGCCATCGGACGGTGTAAATGCATATGAATAATAAGCATATAAATCAGCACAATTATCATAACCATAATAGTTATAATAAGCACACATCACATCCTCAGCAGAGCGGGCTTTAAAAAGCGCATCAATATTTTCTTTATAGAATGACGCACCACCATACCAGCTAAGGGGTCCGTCCGAATTAGAAACAAGTCTTATTTCTTCTTCAAAATAATTACCCTGTTGTTCCTGACCATAATCGCCAAAATCAATTGCGGTACCACCATAGTTTTCGTGATAGCGATAATCATGATCTTTGAATCCGGTTAAGGATGTAAGTGTAGCAAATTCGAGATCAAAATTAATTTCAGCATTCATGGTAATGATCTCACCATCATCACTGTTGCCAAGTCCCAGATTTGATTTAAACGATCTTAAATCATCCGTATCGGGCATAAAGCCAGTGCCGAATATACCTTCGAGTGTAGGGATAACACTATCATCTTGCTGCGCACGATATACGGTACCGCTTTGGTCCCGGTCTTCATATTCCGCAACAAAAAATGCATCCCAATTTTCACCTTCCATCGCCGCTGAAATTCGGCCCGCTGATTTATCACGGCCACCATATTTTTCCCCGGCTGCAGTTGCCGCATTCAATGTGTTGGTCATCCAGCCATTTTCATGACTTGTATATCCCGCAACACGAATGGCAAAATTATCACTCACTGGTAAAGTTACTGCGCCGTCTGCTTCCCAAATGCCGCGTTCCCCGACGCCAACATCAACGTAACCTTCGATATCACCGCCAACTTCTGGTCTTTTGGTATGGAAGCTGATCGCGCCGGAAATCGCGTTTCTACCAAACAGGAACCCTTGTGGGCCACGCAGCACCTCGGCGCGTTCCATATCATACATGGACGTCACAGCAGACCCTTGTCGGCCTTGATACATGTTGTTTTTAAAGAAACCTACTGACGGATCACCACCAACACCGTAATCGATGGTTGAAATACCACGGATATTGACAAAATCAATAAAACTATCTTGTGAATCACCGGCAAATCCTGGTGAAAATTTGATAAGATCCTTAACATCATCAAGGTTAGTGCGCTCCATAAATGCAGAATCGTACGCCGACATAGCAACGGGCACATCCTGTACGTTCTCAGCACGTTTACCCACCGTCACGATCGTGTCCATCGGGCCAGCGTCATCCTGTGCAGCATCTTGGGCTTGAACCCCGGTTGTCAAAGCAATGGTTAACGCGGATACGCCCGCTAGCAACCTTGCCTTCTTATATTTTATTCGGTGTTTCATTATAGTCTCCCTTTATGTATTTTGAGCATTCAAAATTTCGTACATTTCCGTTAGTTCTTCTTCAAAGCGCTTCCATTTACCAACGGACCTGCTATGAACTTTTTCCCTCACTTGCGTCGCACTGGCGGTAGTCACCGCAGTCTTCTGCTTGTGAAAGTCAAGACTGACATCTTGCCAATCTAATCCTAAATATTTAATTAACCTTTTTGCCTCAAATTCCATGTTTTCGACCACATCTTCATAGGCTACCTCGATCATCCTATCGCCGAGGACTTCGCGGTAGTGTGACATAAGGTGACGGTACCGAAGATGATGCCTTGCCATCTCTCCTTGGTCATATGAATAGAAATACGCCTCGGCAAACAGCTGCTTATAACTTGCAAAACAAGCGTCCATCGGATCACGTTTCACATGGATTATTTTCGCATTTGGCAGGGCTGCGGCAATGAGCGGCGCGTATAGATAATTAATGGGAAGCTTATCTACAAAATACGGCAAATCAGAGCGTAAGCTGCGCGTTGCATCCATATAAAATTCGCCCAGAACCTTTGGTTCTACACTTGCCGCTGCTAGTATGTTTTCGCTGGAAACCATTCCGATCGCTCTGGCTCCACCAGTACTTTTAACCGCGCGGCCAAACTGCTGCAGCTCTCCTGCTGAATGAACGTCATCCCGCGCCGTTATGATGCGTTCGATAAGCGTTGTTCCTGTACGCGGCTGTCCGACAATAAAAATGGGCGAAGATGCATCACATCCTTCACCCGCATTTTCGAGCCATTCTTTTGTAAGCGTTGCTTCAAGCGTTTTAAAACTCTCAATTTCCGCTTCTTCATCATATTTGACATGCGAACGTTTTACCTTTGCACCAGCTTCATATGCCTTAAAGGACTCTGACCACATTTCAAGGTCTTCGTATTCTTTTGCCAGACCGTAATATAAATATGCGGTCGTGTGTTTGCTCTTGTCTACCTCTTCTATCAACGAGACCAGTTCATTGGCATGCTCCAGATTAGTTGCTTTTTCCAGCCGTGATAAAATCCAGTGCGCCTCTGCATTTTTAGGAAGTCTTTTCAGAACCGCCTCTAATGCAGTTCGTGCCTCATCGATTTTCCCTAAGAACACAAGGCTTTTGGCTTTGTTCAGCATATACATCGGAGAATTATTTTTTGAGCAGGCTTTTTCGTACCAATTAAAGGCCTCCACCTGATCCCCAAGCAAGTTATAAACTGTTCCAATTACATTCTGAACCAAAGGATCATCTGAACCATACTTCACCGCTTTTTCCAGCGCTTTATCCGCAGCATTGTAATTTGCCATTTTCAGATGCACACGCGCATATTGCGCCCATGCTGCTGCGTGATCTTCTTGGAGATCAACGACAGTCGAAAATGCCTGGCGCGCGATGCCCCAGTCTTCTGCAGCTTCAGCGATAAGACCAACAAGGAAATGACCCTCTGCAAGTTTCGGCATATATTTTAAAACAATATTAGCGCAAGCCCCGGCGTCTTTTAAATCACCTTTCATAAGGGAATCAAAACCACGTTCCAGATATTTTGCAGCGTGCTTCTGGGTAAATTCAGGCGGTTTTTTAAAACCACCCATCTGGTTGCTATGTGCCGTCAATCCTACCATCCAATCGCATCTCGCATTTTATAGTAGGCCATACCGATCGAATAAGCTGGCTGCATCAGAAACCTTCCCCCAGGAAACGGTGGATGTTTTACCTTTGCCAGAATATCATACCTTTCGGCCTGACCTGCTATAGCTTCACTGATCAGTTTAGCAGACATATGAGTTGGCGCAACCCCATGACCGCCATAACCCGTCGCAAAATAGATGTTTTCGCTTAAACGTCCAACCATTGGTATCCGGTTTAGGCCAATGCCCATGTACCCACCCCATTCAAAATCAATTCCTATTCCTTCAAGCTGTGGGAATACTTTATTTAATTTAGGCAAAAGGGCTGACGAGATACTAGTTGGATGACGTCCTGAATAGTTCGCAAGCCCGCCAAATAACAATCTTTTGTCCTCTGTAATGCGGTAATAATCCAGTGCCCAACGTTGATCACAAACAGCCCATCCTTTGGGAACTGTCGAAGCAACTTGTTCGTCGCTCAATGGTTCCGTCCCGATGATATAACTTCCCGCTGGCAATACCCGCGAGGCCAGTTTCGGCACCAACGTGCCAAGATACCCATTCCCCGTCACGACAACAAAGTCTGATGTTATTGTACCTTGCGAAGTAACCACACGCGGTTTGTTACCATAAATGATATCTTGCACTTCAGCGCGTTCATAAATCCGAGCACCCAGTTTTTCTGCAGCGCGCGCCTCACCAAGAACCAGATTTAGAACATGAACCTGTCCCCAGCCATCGTTTGTGCGTCCACCCACATATTGATCACTGACCACATAATCCGGGAGTTCGCTCTTACTGACGATCTTGGTTTCAAATGGGTAGTTTCTATCCGCCAATTCATCTACTGACCGCTTAAGTTCGTCCAATTCAGAATTTTTCATGGCGACATCAATATAACCGCTTCTCAGATCACAATCGATTTCGTACTTTTCAACCCAGTTTTTTATAATATCGACACACTCAACGCCCATATCCCAGACCGCATCACCACCGACTTTGCCGAACGTTTTCACCATCTCTTTATGGTTCCAAAGCGAGTGAGCGTACCCGCCGATGAACTGACCACCGTTTCTACCGCTCGCACCCCATCCAACAAGGTTCTGTTCCAACACGCAGACTTTGAAACCACGTTCACTTAAATGAAGGGCCCCGGCAATTCCAGAAAAACCGCCACCAATCACGCATACATCAAAGCTCTCATCGCCGGACATTTGAGAGAATCCATCCTTGTCGTTACACGTCGCCGCATAATAAGATGTGGGATAATCATCACTATGAATATTGTCTTGAATGCGCATTCTTTATCTCTAATAATTACACTCGGGAACGGGTTGTCTGTCTGTAAAATAATAAAGAAGTAATTGTGATCACATTTAAATGAAATGTCAAGGCGATTTCTGGCTTCAATGGCTGAAATGGAGCATATTCGCAAGGTAGGAAAGCAGAGCATACTTGACTATCTGGTGTTTTTGTGATCACCTTTATTCATTATGGCAATAAAATACCGAGGATATAGCATAAAAAAAGCTATTTTAAAGCCAACCGTTATTTGGAAATGGACCCCCTATGCGTTATGAGCCTGACATAAATTTAAGTGCGCTCCATAGCGTTGCGGAAGAAACTGCTCAAGAATGGGTTTATCGAGCACTTCGCTTTGCAATTATGACTGGGCAGCTTCAGCCAGGCGAGGCTTTGACAATTAGACAAATAGCGGGGATATTAAAAGTCAGCGCCATGCCCGTCCGCGAAGCTCTCAAGAGGCTGACGGCCGAGGGCGCCTTAACTTCAAAGACAAATCGCCGCATCATTGTACCGCGCCTTGTGCCTGCCAGGCTGGCTGAACTCATAGAACTTCGGGTCGATCTAGAAAGTTTTGCAGCAACACGCGCACTTCCCTATATCAATGAAGCACTTATCGATAAGTTGGATCAATTAAATAAAAAGCAGAATGAGGCTTTCGAAAATCGCGATTTCCACGGCATCATTCTTGGCAACCAGATTTTCCATCGAACGCTTTATAGTGCGCACCCACATCCCGTAACCTTGCCTATGATCGAACAGCTTTGGTTACAAATCGGTCCACTTCACCGATTGTCAGTGGCAAAGCTGCCGGAGCACTACACTCATGATCGACACTGCGATATTCTAGATGCGCTGCGCCATCATAATCCGTTCGGACTAAAAAGTGCTGTTGAAGCAGATATTCGTGAAAGTATAGGCTTTCTTACCGAAAGCGATTTGCTCACGGAACAAGGGGAAAGACTTCCACTACCAAATACCGACTATGTGAAAAGCTTAAAAAGCTAATCAATCAGGATGTCCCTGTTTGTTCATGAGTTTCCTGCTGCCATTGAAATAAGTTGAGCTCGATAAACACAAACGCGACAATCCAAAGAAGCGCATCCCAAAACTCAAGGAACCCGCCGAGCACTCCCCAATAAATGGCACATAAAACCAGTGCGCCATATAGAACGACTTTACTGAGCGTACTTACGCGCAGTATGGTGCCTTCAAGCATACCTTTTAGTTGGCACCAAACATCAACTTCGAGCACCACCACCACCGCAAGCCACGCGGTGGCGTTTATAATATCAACCCACGCAAGCCTTTGTGTCGCCACCAAAGAGGCTTGATCCGCGATGAGATGCTGTCCACTAATTTTGGAAAGCTCCAACCCCTGCAACAGGTGACAATTTTCTGCACTCAAAAAGACATATTCATCCATCGTGACAATCATCGCAAGCTTGCCGTCGACCATGCTACATACATCGTTTACCAAAAATGGCTCCAAAACATGCAACATGAAAAATTTACTGAAGTACCCATAAACGGCATAAACGATAAGACTGTAACAAAAGGCTCTCGTCGCCATCAAAATCCATTTGACGCCTTTTTTCTTGAGAACCTCGTCGGAAATCACCCACGTTTCCAGCTCGAATAATAACAGTAAAACCACCCAATTGACTGTATCGATGGTTGCCGTAAATGCTTCAATAGCATTTGCAAAAGTGATCCCATCACTGAATGTATGTATGGAGGCATTATAATCATCTATAAAAAACAAATAGATATTATATGTGAGCAACGCATAAATCGTGTACTTAAACAGCGTATAAAGTTTATCACCAAGGGTCTTATAATTGTGTGTTGTACTCATTTATATCTTCTGTCCTGATCCGCCACCCATCTAGAATAATTCCTTCATACGGTAATATAACATTCCAAGTGCCAACATTTGATTACCCATCCACCGGGGCACTGGAATGCGGTACTGACGCGCTCTATCAAACAAGTCAAAATGTTCCAGTTGACCTGTAATCGCGTCGGATAGTATTTCAGACATAATATGTGTGCTGTTTACGCCGTGGCCGCAGTAACCTTGCGCGTAATATACGTTGCCATTTATGCGCCCCACTTGTGGGGTTCGACTGATGGTTATACCGATCATTCCTCCCCATTCATAATCAACTTTCACATCCTTCAGTATTGGAAATGTTTCGATCATATGAGGGAGCATAGTATCTTTGATACTTTTTGGATCACGCCCAGAATAATTGCATTCTCCCCCATAAAGAAACCTGTTGTCATTGGATCTGCGAAAATATGCAAGAAAAATGCTCTTATCCCAAACCGACTGATTTTTTGGCAATAATTCTGCAACCATGTCATCATCAAGTGGTTCAGTCGCCAGGATATAGGTTCCAGCCGGAAAGACCACCCCTCCAATTTTGCTTTTTTCCAGTTGATGATAAGCGTTACCAGCAATCACGACTTGTTGGGCCGTTACACGACCTTTTTCTGTCACCACCACTGGTGATTTTCCGTGAATAATTTCAGTGACGGCGCTTTGCTCGAAAATACGCACACCAACACTGGTCGCTGCGCGCGCTTCGCCAAGGCACAGATTTAGCGGATGAAGATGAAAATCACGATTGTTATAGAGTCCGCCGAGGTAAGCATCTGTGCCGATATAATCCCTCAAGTCAGATTTTTCCACTAAACTGAATTGATCCTCCAGTCCTTGCTCTGCCCTAAAATCAAACTCTTCCCTCAACTCATCCATATGCTGGGGCTTAAGTGCCGCTGCCATATTTCCTTGCTTGAGATCGCAGTCGATTTTGTATTTCTCTACCCTCTCTTTGATAATTTCATGACCACGCCAGGTCAGATCATGGATCATTGCGTCTGCTTTTGGGCCGCTGGTTCGCCTTAGGTTTTCTTCTCCCCTAATTGAATAGCCAACCTGCCCACCATTGCGACCAGATGCGCCCCAGCCAACCTTGTTTGCCTCTACGACAACAACATTAAATCCACGCTCCGCGAGTGTTAAGGCGGTTGAGATTCCGGTAAATCCGGCACCGATGACACAAATATCGGCTTTTATATCGCCTTCAAGTGCCCCATAGGCGGTTTTGTCATTTGCAGTCGCAGCATAATATGATGGACAGTGTGGTTCAGCCATTAAAGAGCTCCCAGATCCTTCGCAGTCAGATCAAGGCAAAGCTTGGCCTTCTCAAGAAGTTCGTCGATTTCCGATTTGGATATTGTCAGTGGGGGGCTGATGATCATCGACTGGTCCGTCGCGCGCATGATCAAATCATTTTCAAAGCAATGATTTTTGCAGGTTCCTGCCGCATCTTGATCGCCGCTATAAACTTCATGTGTTTCTTTATCCTTCACAAGCTGGATAGCCGCCATCAGGCCTCGTCCTCTTACTTCGCCAACGAGCGGGTGCGTTTCGGCCAGATGTTGAAGACCGGCAAATAAATATGGCCCGGTTTCGTCTCTTACTTTCTGCACAAGGCCATGATCCTTGATATAATTTATATTAGCAATCGCCACCGCGGAGGCTACAGGATGACCGCTATAGGTATAGCCATGATTAATATCACCACCTGAGTTGAGAACCTCAAATACATCATCTTTGACACCAACTGCTGCAATTGGCAGATATCCGGATGAAAGACCTTTCGCCATGGTCATAAGGTCCGCATCGATCTCAAATGTTTCCGAGCCAAACCAGTTGCCGGTGCGACCAAAACCGCAAATCACTTCGTCAATCACCAGAAGGATGTCATATTTTTTACAGATACGCTGAATTTCGGGCCAATAAGTGCTTGGCGGAACGATAACCCCACCAGCACCCTGAATAGGTTCACCGATAAAGGCACCAACATTTTCAGCGCCAAGCTCAAGAATTTTATCTTCCAGTTCCGCCGCACGGGCAAGGCCGAACTCTTCCGGGGTCATATCGCCGCCTTCGATGTACCAGAACGGCTGGCCGATATGTTCAAATCCCGGCAAAAGGGATCCATCCTTACCACCCATATTGTGCATATAAGCCATACCGCCAAGACTGGTCGCTGCAAGCGTACTGCCGTGATATGCATTTTTGCGGCTTATAAATGTGCTTTTTTCCGGCCTTCCTTTGATGTCCCAATAATGACGTACCAGCCTTACATTTGTATCATTGGCTTCAGAGCCGGAACCCGCAAAAAAGAAATGATTAAAGCCATCAGGTGTGACTTCAGAAAGCAGTCTTGAAAGTTCGATTTGTGGCGGATGAGCGGTTTGAAAGAAGCTGTTATAGTAAGGTAGTTCCCGCATCTGACGGTCTGCCGCTTCTATCAGTTCTTTACATCCGTAGCCGACATTAACGCACCAGAGGCCAGCCATTCCGTCCAGTATTTTATGGCCTTCGGAATCGTAAATATAACTTCCTTCGGCTTTTGTAATGACCCGAGTTCCTTTTTTGCCAAGCGCATCAGGGTCGCTAAAAGGGTGGATATGATGATCGCGGTCAAATTCCTGCCACTGTTCGGTTGTTCTATTATAATTAATCACATTGCTTCTCCTAAATGGACCCTCGCGTGTTTAAAGGCTGATCCATGTGGTTTTAAGGTCTGAATATTTTTCAAGTGCGTGTATAGATTTATCCCGGCCAAATCCCGATTGTTTAAATCCGCCAAACGGCACTGTCATATCGCCTGTGGGATCCCAACCGTTTACCCAAACGGTGCCCGCGCGAATGCCGCGAGCCATTCTATGTGCCTTCGAAACATCTTTTGTCCAAAGTCCTGCGGCAAGGCCGTATATGGTGTCGTTGGCAATTTTCACCGCTTCGTCTTCACCATCAAAGGAAATCACGGAAAGAACCGGGCCAAAAATTTCTTCTTTTGCAATGGTCATGTCAGAAGTCACATCATCGAAAATAGTTGGATCGACAAAAAAACCATCCCGCCCTGCGCTTCGGGTACCCCCAAGTCGGCAAGATGCCCCCTCGGCGTTGGCTTTATCAATATAAGAAAGAACTTTATCCATGTGGCCTTCTTCGACCAACGAACCCATGGTCGTATCCGGATCAAGAGGATCGCCGACCACATGTCCTGCGCTGGCTTTGATCAGTTTTTCCATAAACTCTTCTTTTATGCTTCGCTCAACCAGCAGACGGGACCCTGCGGTACAGACTTCCCCCTGGTTAAAGAATATGGCGCTGGCCGCGTCACCTGCTGCGCGGTCAAGATCTGGACAGTCTTCCATAACAACATGGGGCGATTTTCCGCCGCACTCAAGCGATACCCGCTTGAGATTTGATTTACCACTATAGGTCATGAAATATTTACCCACTTCGGTGGAACCGGTAAAAGCGATCATATCCACATCCAAGTGAAGCCCAAGCGCCTGCCCCGCCGTCTCTCCAAATCCAGGAAGGACATTGAATACACCGTCAGGAATGCCAGCTTCTGCCGCGAGTTCCGCAAGTCTCAATACTGAAAGGGGTGATTGTTCGGCCGGTTTTAAGACCACTGAATTTCCAGAGGCAAGCGCTGGCCCAAGTTTCCAGCACGCCATCATCAACGGAAAATTCCACGGCACCACGACACCGATCACACCAAGCGGTTCTCGCGTTATCATGGCAAGGGCATTAGGATCTGTTGGCGCGATTTCGTCCATCAGTTTATCTGCAGCTTCACCGTACCAATGAATACATTTCGCACATCCCGGGATGTCAATGTTGACGGATTCCGAAATTGGTTTACCCATATCAAGGGTTTCTAGCAGCGCAAGCTCGTCCCGGTGCGACATGATCAGATCGCCAAGACGCATCAGGCGTTTACCCCGTTCAGCCGGATGCATGTTCGACCAACGACCATCTTCAAATGCCGCACGGGCCACTTTTACCGCGAGATCCACATCGGCTTCATCACATTCGGCTACATTATTGAGGTTGGCGGCTGTTGCCGGGTTAGTATTGGTAAATGTTTTTTCCGACACGGAATTAACAAATTTCCCACCAATAAACGCCTGACCTCTCAACGAAATTGCCGAGGCCTTATCTGTCCATGCGCCATACGTAATCATTACATTTTACCTTTACTACTTCTAAATATTGGCCAACATGTAGCGGATTTCCCATTCCGTTAATCTGCTTGCGTTGCCTCTGCATTCCAACTTCTTCACATCCCTAAATGTGGTTACAAACTCATCCCCCAGGTATTCCCGGTTCATTTTTGAATTCTCAAAGTTATTGAGTGCTGCGTAGATATTATCGGGAAGAAGCAGTGTTTTAATTTCATAAGCTGAATCGGTTATCGCATCGCTCGGCGTCAAGTTTTGATCGATACCAATGTAACCGGCGAGTAAGCTTGCAGCGAAAACAAGATAAGGATTGACATCTGATCCAGCAATACGGTTTTCAACACGCCTCGCGGCTCTGCTTTTTCCTGCTGGAATCCTGAGACCTACTGAGCGATTTTCAACACCCCAATGAAGATTGGCCGGTGAACTCAATCCACTACCAAAACGCAAATAACTATTTTGGTAGGGCGCGAATATTGGCATTAAATTAGGGAGATATTTTTGTAGCCCGGCGATGTATGAGTGGAAGATATCAGTGTTCTCGCCGTCATCATCAGCAAAAATATTCTTGCCGTCCTGCAAGCCAACCAAACTTTGATGGATATGCATGGAGTTGCCGTAATCTTCTGGAAACGGCTTCGCGACGAACGTAGCGCAAACACCATGATCGATGGCAGCCTGTTTTAGCGCTCTTTTAAAATAAAGTGCCTGATCCGCCACTTCTATCGGATCGCCGTGGCTCATGTTAATTTCAAATTGACCTTTGCCCGCTTCCTGCTCAAGTGTATCAATTGGCACCTGCATGATTTCGCAATATCTTCGAACATCATTAAACATCGCTTCAAAATCGTCAAGACCGGACAGTGAAAACATCCCTTTGTCATCATTGGGTTTTCCGGACTTTCCCGACGCTGCGCGCGGCGCATCTACACTATCCCCCGGTAGAGCAATGAGGTGAAATTCAAATTCCGGAGCGACAATAGGCTGCCAGCCTTTATCCTTATATAATTGCAAAACATTCTTCAGGACCTGACGCGGCGACATTTTCGAGATTTCATTATTGTCATCAATTAGATTACAAATCACACTCGCCGTTGGCTTTTTGCGCCACGGCGTTAAACGAAGACTGTCATATTCGGGAATTAGATATAAGTCGGCTTCCATATCTTCTAAAAATTCATTCAGTGCATACTCACCGTCGATCGTGAGTGAGAAAATTGAATCCGGCATTCTCAGGTCATTGCCGCCAAGAGCCTTAACAAATTTATCTCTGGGCATCAGTTTGCCGCGTGCTATTCCAGCAAAATCACAGACGATGATCTCAACTTCGAGAATTTTATGTTTATCCAGCCATTCAATTATCGCTGCGCTGTTATTACCATCTTCCATAGAACACCTTTATTTTATTGTTTCATTTGGTTGTTTTCATTTCTCAATCTAGCCGAAATCAGACTTACTAACAACCAACCTGACCTGCCTTAAACTGCGCTCGACAGTTTAATTTCCTCTACTTACAACACCCACACTAGTGCATTGGCGGTTCAATGAAGTCGAGCCAATTTTCGATCTCCTGCAGCCGACAACACGGATCAAGAATATCTGGACCCATCTGGTGATGTTCTGCAATATCTTTTCGGCCCGGATCGTTATGAACAATTAGGAAATCTGTCGCCAGTTTCTCCGCCGCTGCATCATCCGCACAAAGCTTCTCATCAACCAGCATTTTCTTATATTTGCGAACGATAAAGGCCATATATTCAAGATCAAATTCCGGGTGATATTGGACACCCCAGAATACAGCATTACCACGCTTGATCTCAACGGCCTGGACTTCGGAAATTTCATTTCCGGAAAGCACGACAGCACCAGGAGGCAATTCTTCCACATGATCAAGATGGATTGCATTGGCGTCAAACGGTCCACGTTTATTTTTGTAAAGTGGATGATGTTTGCCGTCCTCGGTTGTGACAATATTTCGCGCTATCCCGACTTCGCGACCTCTGGCGTTCTTTACGACTTGTCCGCCCGTAGCCACCACAGCAACCTGAAGCCCCCAACAACTACCGAAGATCTTAACATCCCGTTTAAAACATTCTTTCATGAAATCAATCTGGCGGGTGATCGCGGTATCATTATCATAAATATTAAGTGAAGAACCCGTCCAGATGATGCCGTCATACTGCTCTAGGTCTTCACCCGCAGGAAGAACATGGTCGACGTCTGCAGGATAGGCAATAGTACAATCCGCATCCTCCCTGAGAAAGCGGATTGTTTTTTCATATAGATTGCTTTGTGTCAGGCTACCCGCTTTTTCTGCGAGATCTCGCCCTTCGCGGGTGTTGCCTTCAACAATTAACAACTTCAACATAATTTGTTACTCAACCGTAATTTAATGTTTTTGTGATCACAAATAATGTCACTAATTAATATGTTATTCAAGCAAATTCAAATGATGTATGCTTTTTTCTTGTAACGCATTGTTATATATATGTTTAAAATTATCACACACTTACTGAATATGAAAAACACCTTGACAAAATAGGCTGATTTAGGCCATTGAATTAGAGAAAATATTGAACAATCAATGATAATTTATCCAATACGCATTCTGTGAGAGACAATTTTTGACCGACTCCGGCCTCGACCCCACCAGTAATGGCGACCGAAAGATCACCCATGAAACTGTGTATGATAGCCTCTATGCGTCAATAATATCAGGTCATTTCGAACCCGGGAAAGCTCTCACCATCCGCGGCCTTGCTCAGGAACTTGGTGTAAGCCCAATGCCCGTGCGTGAGGCCATACGCCGTCTTGTCGCTCTTGGTGCCCTAGAAATGCGCAGCACACGGCGGGTCACCGTTGCCAAAATGACCGATGAGAGGTACCGGGAAATCGTAGCCACGAGAACCCTGCTTGAACCTGAAATCGCTTCAAGAGCCCTGCCAAACTGCGATAAAACGCTTATTGATAAACTGGAAGTCATCGACAATGAAATTGCGGCCGCAATGGAACGGGGCGATCCTGACGCATACAGCCTCAAGAACCGCGAATTTCACTTTACCCTCTATGCGGCGGCAAACTGCCCGATCATGCTTCGGCTGATTGAGAGTATCTGGTTACAGTTTGGACCTTTTATGCGGATCGTGCTGGGACGGCTCGGGACCTCGCTGCTTGTCGATCAGCATGTCAGCGCCATTAACGCCCTGAGAAATAACGATGAACAGGCTCTACGGGAAGCGATCCGGCTTGATATTTATGATGGTATGGACCGTATCGGTCTCGAATTATTAGGACATGCCTCGTCTCAATAATCCAATATTGTGATCACAATATCGAGGCCATTATATCTTAATCTGCTCATTCACCGCACGAACCGCGGCATCAATCGCACCATTAACATAAGCATAAGCCGAAGCGTCAGAGTTGGCGATTGAGATGCGGCCAATTTGCGCCCGACCCGCAATATGTGGACCATGATAGGGATTAAATTCAGGATCATCGGAATAATCATTATACTCATAGGCATAACCATGAGGCCAACGATTGACCGTTATGCCAGCAATATCGCGCTCGACGTCAAAGTCAGCCCCTTTAAACATCCCGTCAAAGTGACCGACAATGGAGTTTTCAAATTCCTCGAATGTTCGTTGATAAAGTTCGAGCCGTCCCAATTTGGCTTGTTCGATAGCGTTATAGCCTTGATCAGGTACTGTCGGCACACAGGTGGCGTGCACAAGGATCGGCTGATCAGGATTCTCTGAAAATTCGTAATCCCCCATGCTCACTGGAAAATCAAGAACATAAGAATGATGAAGAGGCTCGTGAGGTATTTTTATCCTGTTGAAACCCAGCTCGGCAAAGGCGCGCCAATTTCTAAGCGCAATATTGGTATAAACAAGTGGAATTTTCGTTGCGTATTTTATTGCCTCTACCTGTTTCTCGGGCACTTCCGGACAAATATAAGGAATAATATTATTGTAACAGGCCATAATCACATGCTTTGCCCGCACGCGCTCAGCGCTCCCGCCGCGAACGTATGTTACGTCTACCTGCGTTTGATCAACTGTATGGCGCACATTAACGGCTGTACTGTTTAGGCGAATACGCGTTGCAGCCTCCGGGAGATCCAAAATATCATAATTCACTTTCGAAAGCACCAAATCCTCCATGGTGCTGCCGGGCACGCTTTGCGGAATTAATTTGCGCACCAGTGAACGCGCTACACCTGCATTGCCGTCAGGGAAATGAAAAATATAAGGTTCGGATTCGTCCGGACCCTCTATAATGTCCCAAACATCCTCATAAATCCCCATACCTGTTTCTTCCATAACAACCGCCTGAAGCGCAGAAACCGCATCCCAGCCAACACCCCAGATACCTTTTGAATTATCACGGATAAGATCTGTGGCTTCCTTGGGCATATCATAGTATTTTTGCAAATAATCTGTGAATGAAATGCTTCGCAACTTCTCAATTTTTTCCTCATTGGCGAGATGCGAAAATGGGTCAACTGGTTCAAACATGAGTTTGAGCAATGCATCCTGTGATTTTTCACTTATTGGAAACTCGCGAATTTTATTTGTTCTTTCTTCCCTGCTAAATCCAACTTTGCTTTCCCCAAATAAATCAAAACCCCCGCTGAAGGGGTTTCTGACCATTTTATCTTGACCATAATCAGAGGCCTGGAAATATATAGCGCCGGACATATTCCATTTATTAAAATATCCCATCTTGAAATAATCATAAAAACGGTCGGTTTCTATGGTAATATCGTTAAGCAGTTTGGCAGCTTCTGACGAATAATGACCCGGATCCTGAATGGTTTGGCTGCCGCCGTAACCAATGACCTTTTTACCATCAATATCAAATTCATTTCGTTTGGCATGACCGCCAAAATCATCATGGTTATCAAGCACCAGTATTTTTTTGCCACCACCCATTTTTTGTTGGTAAAGAAAAGCTGCCGAAAGGCCGGAAATTCCGCCGCCGACGACCACCAGATCATAGATATCATCGGTCTGGTCTTTGGGCCGGCCCCAATCTTTTCCTTCCCAGGAAACTGAATGCGCCACCTCAAAAGAACCGGCATGACTACCGCGAAGGCCCGTGAGAGATGGTGGATAATAGTCAGTGGGGTAGTCACCTTGTCCGGCGAGAAGTTCCATCGGTGATAAAAACGTACCAGCGGCAGTGGCCAGTGACACACCACCTAAAAAATCTCTTCTGTTGATATTGTTAAAAGTTTTTTTGGTCATTTATCCACCCTCAAGAATCATTCTTATATATTATATTCATTCATCATAGCAATCATCCTCAGGCACAGTGTTTACTTTTCCTAGATCCATAAGTATTTCGCGGGCCGCGTTGGCACCACATGCCGAGGACACACCACCACCAGGATGGGTGGACGAGCCACACATATACATATTTTTCACAGGCATTCTATATTGTGCATAACCAGGAAATGGTCTGTTGAACAAAAGCTGATCAATGGTCAGCTCGCCCTGGAAAATGTTTCCTTCGGTGAGACCCACTTCATTTTCAATTTCAAAAGGTGTGCGAATTTCCGCGTGCAAAATAAGATCTTTAAACCCTGGTGCGTGTCGCTCAATTTTGTTGATCACTGTTGCGCCGAACGCGTCGCGTTTTTCCGGCGTCCACGGGCCGTCTGCTAGCTCGGCAGGGCAGTATTGCACAAAACAAGACATCCAGTGTTTGCCTGGCGGCGCCATCGTCGGGTCCCACGGCGACGGCAAAACTGTTTCAACGATCGGATCTTCCGACCACCTTCCCCGTTTCCAACAATCATAGGCTTTTTCCATGGTCTTGAGCGAACCAACCAGATAGGTGCTTGAACGGTTAACAAACGGATTTTCGGTCGCGCCCTTAAATATAGGCAGACCTGAAAGCGCTATATTGACCTTTCCTGATGAGCCCTTAAACTTAAAATTATTTGCCTTTTCATAAATACCTTCGGGAAGGTCATTTTTATCCATTATTTTGGTGAAGGTTCTTTTGGCATCAAGGTTTGAGACCACAATGTTAGACATGATCTCTTCGCCATTCTCAAGAGCCACTCCAGCCGCCTTGCCATTCTTTATAATAATCTGCTCCACGGGCGCACCAACCCGGATTTGCGCACCATATTCCTTGGCCGCGCCTTCGAGTGCTTTTGATATTGACCCCATACCACCGCGCGCAAGTCCCCATGCCCCGACACTGCCATCAACATCGCCCATCACATGATGCAGCAGGATATAAGCTGACCCCGGCGATTGGACACCGAGTGCGGTGCCAATAATTCCGGAAACTGCATAATAAGCCTTGATAAGATCATTTTCTAAATACTCATCTAAAAA
>CAXBLS010000029.1:0-30113 GCA_963976585.1 uncultured Kordiimonadaceae bacterium | reverse complement strand
GCACAGATTGTTTACTACTTTACATCCGCAGTTGCGCTCGGGGCGCCGAACCGGAAAATTTCCTACAGTGTTCCTACCGGTAATTTTGGTGATGTATATGCGGGGTATATCGCCAAGCAAATGGGCCTGCCCATTGATCAGTTGGTGGTGGCAACCAATACAAATGATATCCTTTCGAGAACCCTTTCAAACGGCGAATATAAAGTGGGTGAAACGGTCCCCACTATTAGTCCGAGCATGGATATTCAGGTCTCGAGCAACTTTGAACGGCTTTTGTTTAACCTTTATGGCAGCAGTGGAACTGAAGTGAAGAACCTGATGGAAAACCTTCAGCAGGCTGGGCAGTTTAATATTTCTGAAGAACGACTGGCTGTCGCCAAAGAAACATTTAATGCTATGCGCGTCACCGAAGACGAAACCAAAGCAACTATTGCTGAGGTTTATAAAACCGGCGGCGAACTTGTTGATCCGCATACTGCTGTTGGGGTCAATGCGGCGCGTAAAAATTGGAAAGACCGTGCTAACCCAATGGTCAGCCTAAGCACAGCTCATCCCGCGAAATTCCCCGAAGCGGTGGAGGAAGTAACAGGTGTTCATCCTGAGCTTCCCGCTCATATGGCGGATTTGTTTGAGCGGGACGAAGAGTTTGATGTGCTGCCCAATGATCTCGCCGCACTTAAGAAATACATAGTGGAACGTATATGAGCGTCGCTGTCAGTACCTTAAAAAACGGCCTTCGCGTCGTTAGTGATACGCTGCCTAATGTAGAAACGGTAACTGTCGGCACATGGGTGGATGTGGGCAGCCGTTTTGAAAGCGCCGCTGAAAATGGTCTCTCGCATATGCTTGAACATATGGCCTTCAAGGGGACCGAAAAACGTAGTGCTTATGATATCGCCGAACAGATCGAAAATGTTGGCGGCTATCTTAACGCCTATACGTCGCGCGAACACACCACATATTACGCGAGGCTCCTTAAAGAAGACCTGGAACTTGGTATTGATGTTCTTGGTGATATTTTACAAAACTCCACTTTTGAGCAAGATGAGCTAGAACGCGAACGCGGCGTTATCATTCAGGAAATTGGTCAGGCTGAAGATACCCCTGATGATGTGGTTTTTGATCTGATGCAGCAAGCGGCCTATCATGATCAGCCTCTGGGAAGGCCAATTCTTGGAACAGTCGACCTAGTTAACAATTTCAGCCGTGACGACCTCTCGCGGTACATGTCTGGTCATTATAAGGGTGAAAATATGGCTGTGGTTGCTGCGGGCAACCTTGAGCATGATGCATTTGTAAATATGGTTGAAAACCACTTCAGCGATCTTGAACTAAGTCGCGATCATGAAAAGGCTTCTGCTATATATTCAGGTGGTGAAGAACGGCTAGAACGTGATTTGGAGCAGGTTAATTTGTTGTTTGGATTTGACGGTATGTCTTTTTCAGATCCGGATTATTATGCATCACAAGTAATGTCGATGATCCTTGGCGGCGGCATGTCATCGCGCTTATTTCAGGAAGTGCGCGAGAAACGCGGCCTGGTTTATTCTATTTATTCCTATATGGGGTCCTACGTAGACGGCGGCACATTTGGTATTCACGCTGGCACAGGGCCTGACCAGGTTGCTGAGCTGGTCCCTGTTGTTGCAGGTGAAATTCACAAGCTCGCGAGTGAGCTGAGTGAACCGGAGGTAAATAGAGCGAAAGCACAAATCAAAGCGGGCATACTGATGTCGCTTGAAAGCACCACAAGTCGTATGGAGCAGCTTGGCCGTCAGCAAATGATATTTGGCCGCCACATCCCGCGTGAAGAAACGCTTGAGAAAATTGATCAAGTTGATACTAAGGCGGTTATGAACTGTGCGTCGCGTATTTTAAAGGCTGGCAATTTGAGCCTCGGTGCCATCGGGCCGCTGGATACTCTTGAAAGTTACGACAAAATCGCTGAATTATTCTAATCCGGCGCACCTTCATCGTAGCATGGCAGTCCGTCCTCTAAATTTACGTGTTTGAGCGCTCTTTTCGCCCAAATGTGTTGGGTGATTTTTATGTCATCAGGGCGTTCGAGAACACCGATGGGAAGATCAAAACACTTATCCGTATGAATAGATACGTTTGAGCCGCAATTTGAGCAAAAGCCGCGCTGCAATTCAGGGCTGGAATTATAAAGGCTGATCTCGCCTTTTGTGACATTGACCTTTTCCTTATCAAACACGACCCAAACCATAAAGCTTGAACCAGAAGACTTTTGACAGGTAATGCAGTGACAGTATTCCGCATAGTTGGGATTGCCACCAGCCTCGATTTGAATGTCGCCACACATGCAGCTTGCTTTGTGAACTATTTCACTCATTATGCGCCCCAGTTTTCAGGATACATGGCCAAATAGTTAGGCTCAGCTTCTATACGCTTAAACCATGCGTTGATAGCTGGGAAGCGTGACATATCAAACTTGCCCATATGAGCTTTATGAGTATAGGCATAAAGCGCAATATCGGCGATGGAAAGGCCATTGCCGACCAGATAGTCGTTTTCAGTCAGATGATCCTCCATGATTTGCAAAGCTGCGTACCCTTTTTCATGAAGGCTGGGGATCTCGGCACGTCTTGGCGTATTCTCAGGCAGCATTGTCAGGATAAATTTTGCGACCGCAACAAACGGTTCATGGGAATATTGCTCAAAACACATCCATTCTATGACTTTTGCCTGATCCCAAGCATCTGTCGGAAAGTAGGGGGTGTTTTGTGCAACATAATAAAGGATAGCATTTGATTCTGGCAGGCATCGTCCGTCTTCGAACTGCAGCACCGGAATGCGGCCATTTTTATTGATATTGGTTAGGTAATCTTCCGTGCGCGTTGCGCCGTTGACCACATCATATTGAATAGATTTAAATTCACATCCGATTAGGGAAAGAAGAAGGCGTACTTTGTAAGCATTGCCAGATTCGGTATTGTCATGAAGTATCAGCATATTTATAGATCCAGTAGAGGTTCGCCCACATGGGCAAATATTTTTTTCATTACGGTGGGAAGGGCGTAATTATCCCGGTCTTCGACGACGCACCATTCACCTTCCTGAAGATTAATCATTTCTTCTAGCTCAAGTCGAATTATTTTTAACTCAAGATGAAAATGGGTAAATGTGTGGCGAACGACGCCGGGCAGGATGTCCCAGTTGGCGATAATTGGAACGCGGGGCGGCGGAATATTTTCCCAACTGTTGCTAGGGGCCCATTCATCTGATGGCACCTCCATCATGCCACCGAGCAAGCCTTGTTCCGGGCGTCGACGCAGCCAGACCTTTCCATCATATTCGGCCCAGAACGCGTAACCTCTGCGGGTTGGTCTGGTTTTTTTTCTTACGCGTGCCGGTAGGTCCTCTGCGGTACCAAGGGATTTTGAAATGCAGTCTGCTTCAATTGGGCAATTACCGCATTTTAATGATCTGGGCGTACAAATGGTCGCGCCAATGTCCATAATCGCCTGGGCATAATCGCCTGGGCGATGATCGGGGGTCAATTTTTCTGCTACGTCACGGATGATCGGCCGCGAGCCAGGAAGTGGGGCAGTGATATTGCAAATACGCGAGAGAACTCGTTCTACATTGCCGTCAACAACCGTCGCAGGAATATCATAGACGATAGAGCTGATGGCCGCTGCCGTGTAGGTGCCAACACCGGGCAGCTTTAAAAGATCGTCGTAAGTTTTTGGAAACTCACCACCAAGTTCCTGTGTGATATAAACGGCGCATTTATGTAGGTTTCTGGCGCGGGCATAATAACCAAGGCCAGCCCATGCGGTCAAAATATCGTCAAGATCTGCCGCGGCCAGCTTTTCAATGGTCGGCCATTCTTCTGTAAATTTCTCAAAATAGGGGATCACGGCGGCGACAGTTGTTTGTTGCAACATTATTTCACTAAGCCACACATGATATGGATCCGGTGTGATGCCACCTATTTTCGCTTCGGGGGATATGCGCCACGGCAGGGTCCGTGCATTGTGGTCATACCAATCAAGGACAGCATCAACGATCTCTTCTTTATGTTCTGTGCTTAGAATTATGCCGTTCATTTTTACCCTGTTATACCGATTCTCAAGCATAACTATACAATAATGCGTTCTCAAATACAGTCAGGAATCATTCTACTACTGCTTTAGGCCTTAATTTTGCCACCAATTTTTATATCCTGATATATTATAAACGGCTATGGTGACGATTATGTCTGAAACTGAAGCAACAAAAAGAACCTTTAAAACGAGCTCTATTGCGGATATTGCGCGCGGCATTAATAACCGTGCCTTTCGCCGCTTCGGATTTGCTCGCAGTGAAATTTTGATGCATTGGCCAGAAATTGTCGGCCCGGTTCTTGCCCGTTCCAGCCTGCCGGAGCGCCTTGTAACGCCAAAACAAAATGAGCAAACAGACACGAAAGCCGGCGTCCTTCATATTCGGGTTGATGGAAGTTTTGCACCTGAAATGCAGCATCTTGAACCCCTCGTTATTGACCGGATCAATTCTTATTATGGCTTTAACGCGGTTTGCCGACTTATTTGTCATCACGGTATTATCGACAAGCAGGCACCCCTAAAAAAATATCAACCACCGATTCTTACCGATTCTCAAAAAAGTGAACTGGATTTGTGCCTAAAAGATATAAAAGATGACAAATTACGAGAAAGTTTATTCAAAGTCGGTGCTGAGCTGGTTGCCCGGCAAAAACCGCTAGAGGTAAAGAAAACCAAGCGTTTTACGAGGCGCGGTCAAGGTGGCCTCGATAGCGAAAGTTAAAAAGAACGTAAAATTATGAAACTTTGTCATTCTTGACTTGATTTGTCAGAGTTTTCATTTCTATATTAATAACAACATATTGTAGGTGGATTATGATTAAACAACTATATAAGCGAAAATTGGCCGTAATCCTAGGTGCGGCATTTCTCGGGGTATTTTCAGTAGCATTGCCAGGATGTGCTCAGGAAAATAGCACAGAAGATGGTGCTGCAGCGAGCGAAGCTGCGGTAGATATGCCGTTTCTTGATCAAGATATGGTGCTTGGAGATCCGAATGCACCAGTTGAAATCATTGAGTATGCGTCACTCACCTGCAATCACTGTGCGACATTTCACAATACGGTCGTACCGAGACTTAAAGAGAAATATGTTGATAGTGGGAAAGTGAAAATCGTTATGCGTAGCTTCCTACTCAACGCGGTTGATGCTTCGGCATCACTGCTGACACGCTGTGTGCCTGAAAAACGTTATTTCAAATTTATGGAAATATTATTTGCTCAACAAACAAAATGGTACAACATTCCTGAATATCAAAGATTGTCTGGTATTCATGATGCAAGAACAGCCAATATGATGTTTGTGGACTCGACTATAGGTGAAGTCTCAAAAATCGCCAGACAGCTTGGCCTCAATAACAAAAAAATTGAAGCTTGCTTCCTCAATGACAAAATTGGTGAATATCTCTACTCAGTCCATCAAGAAGGCATTCAAAAATATAAAGTCACTGCGACGCCTACAATTTTGGTAAATGGGAACAAAACAAGCAACACTTATGCCGCTGTTGAAAAGGCGATCGAAGCTGCACTTGACTAACAGAACATTTTTGCAAAATTAAACGGGAAGGGAGTTTTTTGCATTTTACGCGACTAAGATTATCGGGCTTTAAGTCATTCGTTGATCCGACGGAACTGGTGATTGAACCAGGACTGACGGGTGTCGTTGGCCCCAATGGTTGCGGAAAATCAAATCTTCTCGAAGCCCTTCGGTGGGTTATGGGCGAAAATTCAGCTAAAAGCATGCGCGGTAGTGGTATGGATGACGTGATCTTTGCCGGCACGTCGACCCGCCCTGCAAGAAATCTTGCCGAAGTTACTCTTAGTCTTGATAACGAAGACCGCACTGCGCCAACGGCGTTTAATGATGAGATTGATCTGGAAATTTCCAGACGAATTGAGCGGGACAGCGGTTCCGCATACCGCATGAATGGCAAAGAAATTCGCGGCAAAGATATCAAACTGATGTTTGCTGATGCGTCCACAGGCGCCCATTCACCGTCACTGGTAAGCCAAGGTCGAATTGGCTCTTTGATCAGCGCAAAGCCAAAAGAACGCCGCGCCATACTTGAGGAAGCCGCCGGGATCAGTGGTCTTCATTCGCGGCGAAAGGAAGCAGAAAGCAAGCTTCGCAGTGCCAATAAAAACCTTGAACGCCTTGGCGATGTTGAAATAGGCCTCAACGACCAGATCAGAAGCCTGAAGACCCAAGCCAGACAAGCGACTAGATACAAGAACGTGGCCGGTGAAATCAGAAAGCTTCAGTCGCTTCTTCTCTATATCGAATGGCAAAGCATCCAAAAAAATATTAGTGAAGCATCCCACGAAGATCAGCAGATCTCCCTTATTGTTGCTAAGGTAACAACAGAACTTGCTGAGCTTAGCAAAGAGCAGGCCATCCTTGCTGCCAAGCTTCCGGAACTTCGCCAAAGCGAAGCGGGGCATGCAGCCAAACTACACCGTATCACTGTGAGCCGTGATGGTTTGGACGGTGAAGAACAGCGTGTGGTTGAGACTCAGCAAAAACTGAGCTTTCTTCTTGAGCAGATAGATCAGGACGAGGTGAGGGAAAAAGAAGCCGTCAAAGACAGCCTTACAACCATAGAACGCCTCGAAATTGAAAAGAAAATAATCGAGGATGAAATCTCCGGTGCTTCGGGAGATATCGAAGAACTAGCCAAGATTTTACAAGAAAAGCAATCCGGCACCCTTGAGGCAGAACTGCTGCTTGAGGAACTTATGACCAGTCAGGCCGAACGAAACGCCGACCGTCTTAATTTTGCCCGCGAGATCGAAGAACGCAGAGAACAAATTCAAAATCTTGAAGATCAGAAAATCACTGTCGAAGAAAGACTGGCCACTCTCGAAGACAATAATCTGTTCACCCAGTCACTGAGCGGGGCAGAGAAAAGTTTAACTTCCGCAGAGCAACTCATAACCAAAATGCGCCTTGAATTTAACGCGGCGGAGGACAAGAAACAGAAAGTCCAGCAGCTCGAACAGGATGCCAGAAATCTGCTTCAGGCATGTGAAGGAAAACTGGCGCGTGTCAGGGCCGAAAAGGAAGCGCTTGAAGAAGTATTAAGTGCTGAGTATGAAGAAGACGGCGTACCGATGCTTGAAAAATTAGAGGTAAGTAAAGGTTATGAAACAGCGCTTGGCGCGGCACTTGATAGCGATCTTGATGCCAGTGATAATCCGTCTTCTGCCGTTCATTGGCACGATCTGCCGCCGTTAAAAGAACAAGGCAAATTTCCTAAGGGCATAGATACTCTTGATCAATTTGTAAAAGCGCCTTCAGTGCTCAAACGCCGACTAAGCCAAATTGGCGTTGTCGGTAGCGAAGAAGACGCACTTAGGCTTCTTGGCGATTTAAAATCTGGTCAGCGGCTTGTCACCCTTGGTGGTGGCGTGTGGCGCTGGGATGGGCTTTGCATTTCCCCGGAAGCCCCATCAGGTGCAGCCGTCCGGTTGGCGCAAAAAAATCGCCTGCAAAATTTGAACGACGATTACAAAATTCGCGAGAAAGAAGCTGGCGAGGCCAAGGTAAAACACAGCAAAACCTTTGAAGAACTTAATGAAATCAAAGAGATAAGTCGTGGTGCCCGCGATGAATGGCGAAAGGCAGATGAACAGGCTATTGGTGCCCGGCGAGAGCTTACCGAAGCGGAAAAACTGGCCGCACGTCATCAGTCCGAAGAAAGCGCTTTGAAGGACCGATTGGAACATCTGCTCAAGGATATTGAAGATCAAAATATTCGCTACCATGCAGCGATAGATAATCTTGAGAAACTTCCGGAGACGGTTGATCTGGAAAATGAGATAACTAAAAACCGCGATATAGTTGAAACCAGACGCAACGAATTTTCCGAAGCACGTATCGCCCATGACAGCCACTATAGTCAAAGTGAAATGCGCCTTAACCGACTAGAGCAGATTAAAGCCGAGCACGATACATGGAAGGCCCGGGCACGAAACGTCAATGACCATCTGGAAAACCTGAGCATACGCCGTGAAGAAGCCAAGGCGGAACTGACAACTCTTGAAAACAGACCGGGTGAGATTGTTGTTGAACGCCGCAAGCTCAACGGCATGATTGACGAGGCAAGCGATGCGCGTAAAGAAGCGGCTTTGAAACTTTCTGAGGCCGAGGAAGAGCTTGCGACTAAGGAACGCGAAATGCGCATCGTGCAGGAAAAAGTCAGCGAAGCGCGTGAGACGAAAGTCCGTCTTGAGACCAATCTGGAACAATATAATGAGAATAAAGAAAACCTGAACCGCCGCATTCATGAAGAATTTGATTGCGAGCCGGCAGAACTTTATGCGCTCACAGAACTTAAGGACGATCAGGAACTTCCCGATGAGGACGCTTCGCATCATAAGCTAGAGCGACTTAAAATTGAGCGAGAGCGCCTTGGTGCCGTCAACCTTCGCGCGGAAGCAGAACTTGAAGAAATTAACACGCAGCTAACCGTATCCGTTAAAGAACGTGAAGAGCTCGAAGAAGCGATCAGGCGCCTGAACAAGGCGATATCCGACCTAAACCGCGAAGGTCGTGCGCGGATGTTAAAAGCGTTCGATGAAGTGAATAACCACTTCAAAAATCTTTTCATATCGTTGTTTGGTGGCGGCGAAGCTTATCTTGAACTCACCGAATCTGACGACCCACTTGATGCTGGTCTGGAGATCATGGCGAGCCCACCGGGTAAGAAAATGCAAAACCTTGGACTTCTAAGTGGTGGTGAGCAGGCGTTAACAGCGCTATCACTTATCTTTGCCGTTTTCATGACCAATCCGTCACCGATCTGCGTCCTTGATGAGGTTGATGCGCCGCTGGATGATGCCAATGTGGAACGTTTTTGTGATCTACTTGATGAAATGAACAAAAATACCTCGACCCGCTTTTTGATCGTTACCCATAACGCCATTAGCATGAGCCGCATGAACCGCTTGTTTGGGGTAACAATGGCGGAAAGAGGGGTCTCTCAGTTGGTTTCCGTTGATCTTGAAAGTGCTGAAAAAATCCGTGATCGGGTTGGGGATTCTCATTTTGAGAACGCATAATATTTTTTTCGTCAAATGACGAAAATTTGACGATTGCAAAAATCTTTTATTATCAATAAGTTAAAAATGGAAAATTGGGTGAAAAATCAGTGCCTTTTGGTGCTTGACAGCAGTAAAGTCTGAAACTATGTTGCACTCAATTTTAAGGGTGTGGGCATGGAAGGTCAAAATTGACTTTTCTATCCATTCAAACAAGGGAGCTGACCTTGACTGACGATGAGAAAAAGTCGGAAGAGATGAAAGCGACACTGGATGATTTAAACACCCGTGTGAATGCTGCACGCGAGGCTAATAAACCGAAAAAGGCTCGCGGACTAAACGAAGCAACAACTTATGGTATTGCCACAAGACTTGTCGCTGAGTTAGTCGCCGGATTACTGGTTGGAGTGTTTGTTGGCTGGTATTTAGACCAGTATTTTGGTACAAAGCCGTGGTTGATGGTCGTTATGATCATGCTTGGAGCCGCGGCAGGAATAACAAATGTTATGCGGGCCGCGAAGCAATTGGTGCCAAGTGAGCCGCATGATGAAGATGATGAAAAGTAAAAAGGGATAGTGCCGTGGCAAGTCCGCTCGAACAGTTTACAGTTAAACCCTGGGTTCAAATCGATGTAGCCGGTTACGATATTTCATTCACCAATTCTGCTGCGGCAATGGTGGCGACGCTTATTGTTG
This sequence comes from uncultured Kordiimonadaceae bacterium, assembly GCA_963976585.1. Lineage (GTDB taxonomy): Bacteria > Pseudomonadota > Alphaproteobacteria > Sphingomonadales > Emcibacteraceae > Pseudemcibacter. The sequence continues at coordinate 20,312 of CAXBLS010000029.1, read as the reverse complement.
TGACGCTCTTCGTGACGATCGGCATGCGCAAAACTGCTCTTGTGCCGGGTCGCTGGCAGTCTGGTGTGGAAATGTGCTACGAATTTGTAGCCAAGATGCTCGGCGATACCGCTGGGCCAGATGGCCGCAAATATTTCCCGTTTATCTTCACGCTCTTTATGTTTGTGCTGGCTGCGAACCTGATCGGAATGGTTCCCTGGCTTCACTCATTCACGTTCACAAGTCACATTGCCGTAACGTTTGCCATGGCAGTATTTGTGTTTCTTGGTGTTACTTTAATCGGCTTTATCACACATGGCTTTAAATTCCTTGGCTTCTTTGTACCGCACGGTGCACCATGGTATCTGCTGTTGATCCTTGTTCCGATCGAAATTATTTCTTATCTATCACGTCCTATCAGCCTCTCCGTTCGTCTGTTTGCCAATATGGTGGCCGGACATACTATGCTGAAAGTGTTTGGTGGATTTGTTGTTAGCCTTGGTGCTCTCGGTGGTGTATTTGCGGCGAGCGCGTTTTTGCCATTTGCATTTATCGTTGCACTAACAGGGCTTGAATTACTTGTTGCTTGTCTGCAGGCATATGTTTTTGCCATGCTGACTTGTCTCTATCTAAACGACGCACTTCATATGCACTAAGTGGATATGGGGTATTAATTAATTTAACGAATTAAAACTTTTCATAATTAAAGGAAAATAAAATGGAAATGGAAATCGCACAACTCGCAGCAAACGCTGATATTCAAGCTGCTCGTTACATTGGTGCTGGCCTTGCTTGTACAGCTCTTATCGGTGCTGGTGTTGGTATCGGCGTGATTTTTGGTAACTATGTGTCTGCGGCTATTCGCAACCCAGCTGCAGCAGGTCCGGTTTTCGGTCAAGCCATGCTTGGTTTTGCGCTTGCTGAAGCGACTGGTCTATTTGGTCTGGTTATCGCCTTCATCATCCTTTTCGCTTAATAGTCTTTTTTCTAAATCCAAGATTATTAACGATCAGGCCTGATCCAAAAGGATCAAGGAGGAAACCATGCCACAATTAGACATAGCGTTTTTTGCACCCCAGATTTTCTGGTTAGTCGTTGTTTTTGCAGCGCTGTATATCTTTATGGCCCGAAGTGCGGCACCAAAGATTGCGGATGTTCTTAAAAAACGTCAGGATGTCATTGCGGATGACTTGGCGGAAGCGGAGAGTTTGCAAAGAAAAGCCGAAGAAGCCCGTCTGGTGTACGAAAAGGCGCAAGCAGACGCGCGTAACAACGCAGCGGCCGTGGTGCTGAGTAAACGTGACGAGCTAAAGGCTGACGCAGAAGCAGAATATCAGAAACTATCTGAGCAGCTAACAGCAAAAGCTGATGAAGCACAAAAACGAATTGATGATGCCAAAGATAAAGCATTAGGTGAAGTTCGCGGGGTTGCTACAGAAGTTTGCGCTGACATTGTGTCTCAGGTCTCAGGACTTAAGCTCAATGCCAAAGACGTTGCAAAAGTTGTTGATGCGAAAACAGATGCTGCCATCAAGGGAGAAAGTTAATGGAAGAACATGTAACTTTCTGGGCCGACCCGGCAACATGGGTTTCTCTCGCTGTAACTCTTTTCTTCGTTCTTATCATCTGGAAGAAGATCCCGGCGATTTTTGCCAAGATGCTCGATGATAGATCAAATGAGATTGAAGAGCAGCTTGAAAATGCCAGAAGCCTTCGCGAAGAAGCGGCGGCACTGCTGGCAAAATATGAGCGTGATCAACACGAAGCTGAAAAACAAGCGACTGAATTGATGGAAAATGCGCAAGCGGAAGTGAAGCTAATGATTTCCGACAGCAAAACGCACATGGAAGAAATGACCAAACGTCGCGGAGAAGTTGCCGAGCAGAAAATCGCTCAGGCTGAAGCTACTGCGCTTAAGGAAATTCGTGCTTTGACGGTGAGCGTGGCAACAAATGCAGCTCGTGAACTTATCAGCACCAATATGAAAGATGCTGATCATGACGCGCTGATCAAATCAGGCACTGATAAGCTGGACGCAAAACTTCACTAAGCAAGTTTGAAATGAAAACATCAAAACCCTGCCATATCAATTGGCGGGGTTTTTTTATGGTTGCCTGGAATAGAGTGAGGTTTCGCTGGGCACGCTATCACTGTTTATCTCACCAAGTGCGGCCAACCTTATCAAGTGCGCAAACAGGGTCCGGCTTGCTGCCAGATGAAGTTTTTGATCAAGGCCAGGATAAATCTTTCCGACCAATTCTTCTATCGACAGTGTGCATTCTTCAAGGGCGCGAATTATTTCTTTGTCCCGCCGTAGACGGTGGCCAAGAAGCTGTTTAACAAAACTAAGAGGGTTTTCAATCGGCAGTCCGTGTGTAGGGTAATATATCTCATCATCGCGCCCCAACATCATTTTAAGACTGTCCAGATAATCCTGCATGTTGCCGTCAGGCGGTGAAATTATAGTCGTTGACCAACCCATCACATGATCACCGGTAAAAAGCGCCTTTTCTTCGCGTAGCCCAAAGCAGATATGATTGGATAGATGGCCCGGCGTGTGCACCACTTCAATGGTCCAGTCGCCGCCGAGTATCTCGTCACCATTTCTTAAAATCACGTCAGGGCAGAAGTCCTTATCAAGCCCTTCTTCAGCGTCTGGCGCGGAGTAAAGCTGGTTTCCGACATCGAAGGCATAAATTTTGGCACCACAAATAGCAGCAAGTGGCCGCGCACCAGGCGAATGATCCTGGTGATTATGGGTGACGAGAATATGAGTGATGCTCTCGCCGTTAAGACCTGCCATGATGGCGTCGATATGGTCCTGAATGTGTGGTCCAGGGTCAATCACAGCCACGTCGCCATGGCCGATGATATAGGTGCCAGTACCTTTGAAGGTGTAGGGGGCAGGATTGGGAGCTGTTATGCGTCTGATAAGCGGACTTATAACTTCTATTTCACCATAGGGGGGTGAGAAATCCTGCATAAATTAGTAAGCTCTGTTGATACAGAAATCGACAACGCCGATCAGCGCTTTGCGGTAGTCATTGTCCGGAAAAATAGCCAGATCATCACGGGCGATGGATCCGTAGTGACGAGCCCGTTCAATAGTATCGGTAAGGGCATTGTGTTTTACCATTAGCTCGATAGCATATTCAAGATCGCCCTCTCTTTGATCAAGGTCTTCCATTGTTCGTTTCCAAAAGGTGCGTTCTTCGTCAGTGCCGCGTCTAAATGCAAGCACGATCGGTAGAGTAATTTTGCCTTCCTGAAAATCATCACCAACGGATTTGCCCAGCGTTTGTTGTTCTGCTGAATAATCAAGCACATCATCGATGAGCTGAAAAATGATACCGAGATTTTGCCCGTAGCTCATCAATGCTTCACATTCTGATTTGGGACGGTCAGCAATAACGCCACCAATTTCACAGGCGGCCGCAAACAACGCGGCAGTTTTAGCGCAAATCACTTCCATATAGGCATGTTCTGTAGTGTCGGTATCATTGGCGGTCACAAGCTGTAAAACCTCGCCTTCCGCAATCACTGACGATGCACTAGAGAGTATCCGTAGTACTTCAAGAGAGCCGTCCTCGACCATCAATTCGAACGATCGGCTGAATAGAAAATCACCGACAAGAACACTGGCTTTGTTGCCCCAAATGGCATTGGCAGTATCTTCGCCTCGGCGCAGGTTACTTTTATCGACCACATCATCATGAAGCAGGGTTGCAGAGTGAATAAATTCGACGCATGTTGCCAGTTGAATGTGACGGTCACCCTCATAGCTACAGAGGCGGCTCGCTGCGAGCGTCAGCATTGGGCGTAGCCTTTTGCCTCCGGATGCGATCAGGTGACCGGCAAGCTGCGGAATAAGCGCCACGGGGCTCTGCATTTTAAGAATGATAGTTTGATTTACTTTTTCAAGATCATCATTAACAAGATCGACAAGCATCGCAAGAGCTTCCTTGCCCTTGTCTTTCTTCTCATCTTCAAAATTTATTACAAGGCCCACTTTTCTTTTTCCTGTTGTGGTTTGGCATATTCGGGTACATAAATTGTTACCGCAAAATAGTCATAACAAGCCATATTGGCAAGAAGACAAACGATAAACCGTACAAAAAAGGAAAAAATCGCCTTGAAAGACCTGTTGTTTAGCGATAATGCCGTCGTAATCTCGAGGATTTCTGCGCTTCTTGAGGCGGAAGATATCGAATTTGTCGTGCTCGGCGCTCATGCCAGTTTGTTAGGGGGCGGTATTGGAGTTATTCAAAGCAGGGTAATGGTTGAGCCGAAAAAACATGCAGAAGCCGTTAGATTGATTCGTCAAGAAAATCTTGAGAACGATGTGGATCTTAAATTATGAATAGTAAGGACGTCTCGGTAGATGATTTTTTAGGTGGACAGGTTTCTTTGAAACAACCGAAAAAAGGCTACCGTATCACCAGTGATAGTGTTTTCCTTGCCGCGTCGATTGCGCCAAAAGAGGGGGATAAAATTCTTGATGTTGGGGCGGGAAGCGGCGCAATACTATCCTGCCTTGCTGCGCGCTTAGGGGAAGACTTAAAATCGATAACGTTACAGGGCGTCGAACTTCAGGATGATTTGATTTCCTTGGCCAGGGAAAATGGTACAGACTGTATCACATATTTTGACGGGGATATTTTCAAAGACATTGATGGTTGCGAGCCCAATAGCTATCATCATGTGATCAGCAATCCTCCCTACTATGAGAAAGGCAAGATCAGTGCGTCGCCCTATAAATCAAAAGCAGTCGCCCATGGTGACGATCTGTCTGATCTTGGCTTATGGATCGAACGGTGTATGCGTATGGTGAGGCCCAAGGGGTTTCTGACGGTGGTACACCGTGCTGATCGGCTGGATGATATTGTTACGGTCATGAGAGACAAGGCAGGATCAATAATTATATATCCCTTCTATTCAAAAGTCGGAAAAGACGCCAGTCGGGTGATTGTGCGTGCTCAAAAAGATGCAAATGGACTTTTGACCTTGAAATCGGGCATGATCGTGCATAAATCTGATGGAACCTACAGTGATCAGGCGGAAAATATCCTCCGTCATGCCTGTTTTTTAGATATTACAAAGTAAAGAAGACATTTTATGAAAAAAGCCATTCGAAACCTTATCTCTAAACTCCCAATTGATGCACTGGCAAATCCTGCCCCTGTGGTTGCCGTGTTGCCACTCGAAGGTGTGATCGGGACGTCCGGACGTTTTAGCAATGCCATTAATCTGGCCAATCTTGAAGAGAAGATTGAAGCGGCTTTCGATGTCTATAATGTTAAAGCAGTGGCGCTGACTATTAATTCTCCTGGTGGATCACCTGTGCAATCTGAACTGATCGTCATGCGTATTCGTGAACTGTCAGCCGAAAAAGAAATCCCGGTTTACGCGTTTGCAGAAGATGTGGCAGCGTCCGGCGGATATATGCTTGCATTGGCTGGTGAAGAAATTTATGCGTCCAAAGCATCAATTGTTGGAAGCATTGGCGTGATCAACGCTGGGTTTGGCTATCCTGCAGCCATTGAAAAGCTGGGCATTGAACGCCGGGTCTATACGGCTGGTGAAAGTAAATCCCTAATGGATCCATTCAAGCCGGAGGTTGAAAAAGACGTCAAAATGATGAAAAGCCTTCTCAAGGAAGTACATGATTTCTTCAAGATGTTCGTTAAGGAAGCGCGCGGCGATAGGCTCAAAGGTATTCAAAAAACAATCTTTTCCGGTCAGGTCTGGAACGGCGACGAAGCAACGAAGCTTGGACTTATTGATGGTGTGGGTGATATGCGTTCGGTGATGAAAGAAAAGCTCGGTGATGAGGTTAAATTTAAACGTCTTAAGGATGAAAAAGGCCTTTTCAAAAGTATGCTTGGAATGCGCAGCCCGAAAGTGTCCATTGCCGAAGACGTCATCAAAACCATCGAAACGCGCGGCGAATGGGGGCGGTACGGTCTATAGACCGATTACTTTCCTCTTAATTTTCTAAGAAATTCAGTAAATCCACACAGCTCGGATTCGTATTCGAGCTGTGTTATGCGCGCACTATCCAGAAATCGGCTCCAAGCGTGCACTGGCGTTTCTGGCGTGATTAGGCCATTGTCGCAAGTCGTAGACGTTTTAATGCCCAGCTCATCAAGAATATGCCAGTGCTCCTTTGCCCATTCACCACTGGGATAGCAGAAGTGGCTCATCGGTTTAGGCAAAAGCGGATTAACACGCGCTTTGTTTTTCTCAATTTCGGTTACCGCTTGGGCCGGGTCGGTCGGGAAATTATGACGATGCGTGTGTAGTTCAATATCCATGGCACCATTGATACATTCTTGAAGTTCAACTTCATTGATCAGGTTTAAGATACGGCTGTCGTTAAGGTCGGCATAGTCCTCGCCAGTAATTTTACCAAGCTTTTCAAGCAGCTCGATACGCTCTTCATTATCCTTAAATGCCTGACCGATTCCGGTGATCTTCAATTTACATTGTTCCAGTTCGACTGAACCGGCCTTTACGGTGTTGAGGCCTTCAATACCCAATTTGCCAAGATCAAATTCTGCATAGTCACTGTTCCAAAACATATAATCTACGGCCAGGGTAAAGATAGGACAGTCGCGATCAAAATAATAGGACGTAAGATACAAAGTCGAGGGGAGGTCGTATTTTTTAAAGATCGGCAAAGCGCACGAATAAACGCTGTAAAACCCGTCATCGATGGTGATAACGACACTATCATCGGCGATATGACCTGACTTTGCCGCAGAGTATGCATCGTCTAGTGAGATCACATTAAACTTGTTTTCACGAAGGTATTTCATCCGGGCTTCAAAGATTTCCGGTCTGATAAAAAGTCCCGGCACGAATTTTTCCTCGTTTCTCAGGCTAAATCCATGATAGCAAAGAACACGAATGCGGTTCTTGTATTTCGATCTGAAATAACGAAACAGTCCGCTGTATTTGGCGAACAAAAGAATCATATATTTGATGGTATCACTCACGGTGTATTATCCTTATGACCGTTTTGATTACTGACATCAATAAGCATTTTTTCAATTTTTTCGAATTGAATTGATCTGGCAAATTTGTCCCTGTTTGTAGCGGAATATTCAAGTGGTTTTTCACTTTGTTTCGCGGCGAGACAGTCTTCGAGATAGTCTACTATTTCGTCCACGTCATTGCTGACAGTACCAAAGCCGTTATCACGGATAATATCTGCGGCTTCACCGGTGGTGCTGCCAACAGATAAAATTGGCTTTCCAGCACCAATATACTCAAATAATTTTCCGGCGATGACACCATTTTCCCGGGGGTCATCCCAGCGCAACAACAGCAGTACATCGACGCCAAGCTGAATACCGAGAAGATCTTGTTGAGGAATATATTTTTTAGCAACAATCTGATCGTGTAAATTATACTTTTCGATGATCGCTTTTTGTTTTTGATTAAACTCGCCAAATCCATCAGGTGTATAAAAAAGTACTTTGATATTTTTCGCCTTGTCATCCATTTTACCCAGCGCTTCAAAAAGTTTGGATGGATCTCTTTTGTCACCATAAAACTCGCCAGCATAAAGTAGCGTAAGGTGATCGGGATATAGTGTGTTTTTATTTTTTGGGTCAAAATCATCCGGATCAAATCCGTTCATAGCAAGGCTAACGGGAATATTATAGGTGTTTTCAAGATTCTTTACCCAGCTATTGGTTACTGTGACCAGCCCATTGCAATTTGAAAGAAATCGTTTTTCGACAAATTGATTTACGCGGCCTCTTGGGGTTTTGTAGTCATCATTGCTTTCATCGTTCCAAAGATCGCGGTAGTCCGCGACCCACGGTGTTTCAATCATTTTAGCCAACCGACTGGCCACTACCAAGCCGGTGTAAGGCGGTGCTGTGGCAAAGATGATGTCGGGGCTCCAACTTGCGAACAACTTGCGACCAGCCTTTATCGCTGATGGATACCAGCCGATCATGCTGTCAGGAATATTTGTGATACTCCTGTAATAATAGCTCAACGCCGATTCCTCCCCCTGTTCATTCTCGTCATTCGCAGGGTCTTTTAAAGTCGGTGTTTGATTTTCGGGAGTGGTACTTTTGGCGGACGAAAATAAATCCTTGATCACCTTTTTTACCCGGTTCGGGAAGCTGTTGATGCTGGTGTAGTCGGTGAAAATTATTTTATCCATCGAAATTTCTGGCGTCAGAGACATGTGCGGATCTGGGAATTCTGGCGCGAGTACTCTTAGCTCATGACCTTGCTGTTCCAGAAATTTGGCAAGCTTATTCACTCTGCTGGCAGATGAAGGCGCATAGGGAGGAAACGTTCCCGCGACGATTAATATTTTCACTCAGCATCCTTTATGGCTGTAATTTTTACCTAAACCTACAAAATAATATCTTTAAAACTTCGATTAAACAAGTTTCTTTGATCGGTTAAACCTTGCAGTAACCTTATAGGCAAGCATAATTTAAATTGCGTTAATTTATTGATAGTTACCATGTTTATGAAAATAGAATCTGTTTCGAATGAAGCAAATATCATCAGGACAGCCTGCGCCACAGGACTTGAGTATATGTCATTGAACGCTATCCAACAGATTCTTGGATAATTATTAGAGAGAGGTTATTGTTAATATGCTGAAAATAAACAATATTATTAATGAAAGAGAAATATGTTCATGTGGGGCGAACTAACCTCCAATTTAGTATAAATGATTTATAATTTCAACCCTTGACCTTGCGAGGTCTGATGGGTAGTTTTCACCCAGATTTTCTACTTTTTTTTAAGCGAAAGATCCTGCCTCATGAGCGGCGATAATGTGAACGACAATTGTTTTCAAAACCTTATTTTGAAATTGCAACACTTTTGGGCGGACCAAGGGTGCCTCATCCTGCAACCTTACGATTTAGAAGTAGGCGCGGGAACGTTCCATCCCGCTACGACACTGCGCTCGCTTGGTAGTAAGCCATGGAAAGCGGCCTATGTTCAACCGTGCCGCCGTCCAACTGATGGCCGTTACGGTAAAAATCCGAACCGTTTGCAACATTATTACCAGTTTCAAACTGTGCTTAAACCATCACCAGACAATATTCAGGAGCTTTATTTAAAAAGTCTTGAAGTTCTTGGCATAAACAGCAGCGAGCATGATATCCGTTTCGTTGAAGATGATTGGGAAAGCCCTACACTTGGTGCGTGGGGTCTGGGTTGGGAAGTATGGTGTGATGGTATGGAAGTGAGCCAATTTACCTATTTCCAGCAAGTGGGTGGATTTGACTGTAAACCAGTGATGGGAGAACTTACTTACGGATTAGAGCGTCTCGCTATGTATATTCAGGGTATCGACAATGTTTATGATCTGCGCTGGAATAGCGAAGGGGTTAAATACGGCGAAGTATTCCTGCAAAACGAACAGGAATTTTCCGCCTACAACTTCGAACTTGCCAACACAGAAACATTATTCAGGCATTTTGTTGATGCGGAAGCCGAATGTCAGGCGGTGCTGGAACAGGGAAACTATCCGCTTCCAGCGTACGATCAATGTATCAAGGCATCGCATGTTTTTAACTTGCTTGATGCCCGCGGTGTGATCAGTGTGACAGAACGGCAGGCATATATTGGCCGCGTTCGTACACTGGCCAAGGCATGTTGTGAGGCTTACTTGGTTTCACAGGGCGAAGGGGCGTAACATGGCTGAGTTTTTGCTGGAAATTTTCTCAGAAGAGATCCCCGCGCGTATGCAGGAAAAAGCGTCTGATGACCTTGTAAGGCTGGTAACGACCAAGCTTACGGAGGCGGCACTTGAGCATAGTGGCGTAACATCCTATGTAACTGCCCGCCGCCTCACTTTGCATATTGCGAAATTATCAACAGAACAACTTGACGTTAGTGAAGAACGACGCGGACCACGCGCGGATGCACCGGACCAGGCCATCGACGGTTTCCTTCGTGGGGCTGGTCTCACCCGTGATGACCTAGTTGAACGTGAAGATAAAAAGGGGACATTTCTTTATGCTGTGATCGACAAAAAAGGTCGCGCCGCAGTTGACGTTATTTCAGAATTTATGCCGGACATTATCAAAAATTTCCCATGGCCAAAATCGCAGCGCTGGGGTTCGGGGACGCTACGTTGGGTACGTCCGATACACAGTATTCTTTGTATTCATGGTGGCAAAGTGGTGGGTTTTGAAGTCGACGGCATTAAATCCGGCAATGTGACGCGCGGCCACCGCTTTATGGCGCCGGCTGAAATCACAATATCTTCTTTTGATGATTACAATCAGGGCCTCAAAAATGCTTATGTGATGATCGACCGCAGTGAACGGATTGAGACTATTGAAAAAGATGCCGCGAAGCTGGCTTCGAACGCTGGCCTAGAGATTGTCGGGGATAAGGTATTGCTTGGAGAAGTCGCAGGTTTAGCAGAATATCCGGTTGCATTGCTTGGCTCGTTCGATAAGGATTTCCTTGGTGTGCCGCCCGAGGCACTTACATCTGCCATGCGCACTCACCAGAAATATTTTTCTCTTAAGGATAAAAAAGGCAAGCTCGCGAATAAATTTATTTTCGTGTCAAACATGAAAACCAATGATAATGGTGTGAAAATTATTGATGGTAACGAACGTGTCCTTCACGCGCGTCTCAGTGATACGAAATTCTTTTGGGATCAGGATTTAAAATCAACTCTGGAGGATCATTTGCCGGCGCTTGATGAGATCGTGTTTCATGCAAAACTCGGCACAGTCGGCGAGCGCGTCAAAAGGTTAGAAAGTTTATCTGGCCACATAGCCGGACAAATCGGCGCTGATCAGGAAAAATCAATACTGGCGGCAAGATTGTCAAAATCTGATCTCGTGACCGGTATGGTTGATGAATGCCCTGAACTTCAGGGGTTGATGGGTAAATATTTTGCCCTTGCCGAAGGACTTGACGGTGAAGTCGCGGATGCGATCGCTGATCATTATTCACCGAAAGGACCATCGGACGTGTGCCCGTCAACACCAGTGAGCGTTGCCTTGTCACTGGCAGAGAAAATGGACACATTGGTTGGTTTTTTTGCCATTGATGAAAAGCCAACAGGATCAAAAGATCCATTCGCTTTAAGGCGGGCGTCGCTCGGTATTATAAGGCTCATAACCGAAAATAAAGTCCGGATAAATCTTGATGATACCATCTCACATTCTGCAAAAACTTATGAAATGGATTTCGATCAGGAAGAACTCCAGAGTTTCTTTTGGGACCGACTTAAAGTATACGCGAAAGATAAAAATATTCGTCATGATATTATCGGCGCAGAATTTACCTGGGATTTTGTCAAGCTGCTTGCTAAAGCAGAGGCACTCCAGAACTTTGTTTCAACAGATGACGGCGAAAATTTGCTGGCAGGATACAAGCGCGCAGCAAATATCCTGAAAGCGGAAGAAAAGAAAGACGGCACATTATTTGATGGTGATGTGTCGCAGTCTGATCTTTCAATGAACGAAGAAAAAATATTATATACATCACTGCAGGATGTTGCAGGTAAAGCAACCGATGCGGTGGAAGCAGAAAATTTTGCATTGGCCATGACAGAGCTTTCCGGTTTGCGGGCGCCAATTGATGCATTTTTTGATAAAGTCACAGTCAACAGTGACGTAGGTTCGGAGCGGGAAAACAGACTTAAAATATTATCTCAAATCAGATCAACTATGAATATGGTGGTCGATTTTTCTAAAATAGAGGGTTAAGTAAAAATGACTAAATGGGTTTATAATTTCGGTGATGGATCAGCTGAGGGCGAAGCTTCCATGAAAAATCTATTGGGAGGCAAGGGGGCGAATTTGGCAGAAATGTCAAATCTTGATCTGCCTGTACCTCCGGGATTTACAATTACCACGGAAGTTTGCACTGCTTTTTACGACAATAATAATACTTACCCTGACGATCTCGCGCAGCAGGTCAAAGCTTCGATCGCTGTCGTTGAAGACACCGTTGGTGCCAAGTTTGGAGATGAGCAAAACCCACTTCTTGTTTCCGTACGCTCTGGTGCGCGGGTCTCCATGCCGGGGATGATGGATACGGTGCTCAATCTGGGCCTAAATGATGTCACCGTCGAAGCTCTGGCGAGGAAATCTGGCGATGAGCGTTTTGCTTACGACAGCTACCGCCGCTTCATTCAGATGTATTCGGACGTTGTCCTTGGTGTTGAACATTACCTGTTTGAAGAACTTCTAGAAATTCATAAAGAGGAAAATGGCTTTACCCTTGATACAGAGCTGGAAGCGCAGGACTGGAAAGCACTTTCTCAGGCTTTTAAAAATAAAACTGAAGAGGAACTTGGCCATCCGTTCCCACAGGATGTTAATGAGCAGTTGTGGGGCGCGATCGATGCTGTGTTTGGCTCATGGATGATTGAGCGGGCGATGACTTATCGCCGTCTGCATAACATTTCCCACAATTGGGGCACGGCCGTTAACGTTCAATCAATGGTATTTGGGAATATGGGTGATGACTGTGCCACGGGTGTTGCCTTTACCCGTGACCCGTCCACTGGTGAAAATTCCTATTACGGTGAATATCTGATCAATGCACAGGGCGAAGATGTGGTGGCCGGCATTCGTACACCGCAAAACTTGACGAAAGAAAGTCGCATTGCTGCTGGCTCCAACATGCCTTCCATGGAAGAAAGCATGAACGGCGTTTATAATGATCTCGCCGATGTTTTTCAAAAGCTCGAGAGTCATTACCGGGATATGCAGGATATCGAATTTACAGTGCAGCAAGGAAAATTGTGGATACTGCAAACCCGCAGTGGAAAAAGAACAGCACCAGCCGCTCTTAAAATTGCTGTTGAAATGGTTCATGATGGCATCATTAGTAAGGAAGAAGCACTCCTTCGTGTTGACCCAGCGGCTCTAGATCAGCTACTGCACCCAACCCTTGATCCTGATGCGCATCGCGACGTGCTAACCAAAGGTCTTCCGGCGTCGCCGGGGGCAGCAAGTGGTATAATCGTTTTTAACGCTGATGAAGCAGAGAAACTTTCAAAAGCAGGCAAGGACGTGATCCTTGTTCGCATAGAAACAAGCCCTGAAGATATTCATGGAATGCACGCGGCGAAAGGCATTCTCACCAGTCGCGGCGGTATGACGTCACACGCAGCCGTGGTTGCCCGTGGTATGGGGCGTCCCTGTGTTTCCGGCGCTGGCGCTCTCTATATCGATATGGCTGAAGGTACGATTTCAGTTGGCGGACGTACCGTAAAAAACCATGATGTGATCACTATTGATGGCGGAAATGGTGAGGTGATGGCCGGCGAGGTGGCAACCATTAAACCCGAGCTTGGAGGACATTTCTCAGAGCTAATGGGCTGGGCTGATGGTAAACGGACGCTTAAAGTGCGCACTAATGCAGAAACACCGCTTGATGCATCAGCGGCCCGTGAATTTGGCGCCGAGGGTATAGGACTTTGCCGTACCGAACACATGTTCTTTGATGCGGACCGTATCATTGATGTACGCCAAATGATCATGTCTGATAACGAAGAAGGCCGCAGAGCAGCACTTGCCAAACTACTGCCGGTTCAAAGAAAAGATTTTACCGAGCTATTCACTATCATGAAAGGACTTCCGGTTACGGTTCGCCTACTTGATCCGCCGCTTCATGAGTTTTTACCTCATAAGGATGAGGACTATGAAGATGTTGCCAAAGCAATGGGTGTGGATGTGGCGTTTTTGAAACGCCGCGGTGAAGAGCTCCACGAGACCAATCCGATGCTTGGTCACCGTGGTTGTCGCTTGGGTATATCGTTTCCGGAAATTTATGAAATGCAAGCAAGGGCCATTATCGAAGCAGCACTCGAGGTCTCCCAAAATCTTGGTGAAGCAGTTATTCCAGAAATCATGGTGCCGCTGGTTGGAACCCGTAAAGAGCTTCAAATTCTCAGAAAACTTATTTGCACCACTGCCGATGATATAATTGCAGCGTCAGGTCGAAAGCTAGACTATATGGTCGGCACTATGATCGAACTGCCGCGAGCGGCTCTTCAAGCTGGCGAAATAGCGCATGAAGCCGAATTTTTCAGTTTCGGTACCAATGATCTCACTCAAACCACTTACGGTATTAGTCGCGATGATAGTGGCCATTTCCTTGATGACTATCTAAAAGCTGATATCTTTGAACAGGATCCGTTTGTTACCCTCGATCAGGATGGCGTTGGCCAGCTCGTGAAAATCGGTTTTGAACGCGGTCGCGCGACGAGGAGTGATCTTAAAGTTGGAATTTGTGGTGAACATGGCGGCGACCCAGCGTCAGTCGAATTCTGTCATCGTATCGGACTAGATTATGTATCCTGTTCGCCTTACCGGGTGCCTATTGCCCGCCTGGCGGCAGCGCAAGCAGCATTGAAAGAATAACCGGCTTTAAATAATTAATAAAAAGAGCGTCCATCGGGCGCTCTTTTTTTATGAAATAACCGAAAGAACAGCAATGGTCAAAATGACCGCGACCACTAAAATAATGATCAGCCTCTTGTCTTTATTATTTGTTGCGTGTTTTTTTTTATTGCGGTGAAACTTGCTCATAATTTAACTCTCCATGAAACTGCTTAATAGTACAGCAATTTACCCTTGTGCATCAAGTATTTGAATGGTCCTGTTTTGGTACAGTGTAATATAGACTGTAAAAATACTTTACATACTTAACCGCGTTTGGGTGCTGAATGTGATGTAGTCCTTTTTTAACATGTTGAAAAATAACACTATTTGATTTGTGGCATGTGTTTTGCTATATAGTGTTATAGTTTATTAATAAAAAGTTAATGTGTGTAAAATTGGCCAATAAGGGGTGAGATAGTATGTTGAAATCTATAAGCGAGAAGTGTTTGTTTTTTGTAATGTTTGCGGTAGCAATGATTTCAGGGGCTCAGGCGTCAACTCATCAGGCTATTCCAAATATTGACGAGCAGAAAATAGTTGACCTCAACTATTTCGAAAGAAAACAGGCCCGCTGTCTTGAAGCGTTTTCCCGGTCTGATTTCGAAGTGGCTTATTCGATTTGTACACCACTAGCAAATCTTGGTTACCGCGATGCGCAGCTGGTTACAGGGCTTCTCTACGCATACGGCGAGGGCGTTGGTAAAAATCTTCACCGCGCAAAAATTTGGCTGCAAGAAGCACTTAAGAATGGTCGTCAAGATGCAGCACAGGCACTTAGCGAGTTTGGTATGGACTAAATTCAAAAATAAAGCTGTACAATGAACAGTGAAGCTCTTAAATTCCGGCGAGTTTAAGAGCTTTTTTATTTTTGAGAATATACCATGTCTGAGCTTGACAAAGAAGTAGACCGCAGAAAAACATTCGCGATTATCGCTCACCCAGACGCCGGTAAGACGACACTAACCGAAAAGTTACTCCTCTTTGGTGGTGCTATTCAAATGGCTGGTGAGGTTAAAGCGCGAGGTGCTCGCCGTCGTGCCCGCTCTGACTGGATGAAGGTGGAGCAGGAACGCGGTATTTCTGTCGCGTCGTCGGTGATGTCATTTGAATATGATAATCGAATGTTTAACTTGCTTGATACCCCAGGCCATGAAGACTTCTCTGAGGATACTTACCGTGTGTTAACTGCGGTTGATAGCGCGGTGATGGTTCTTGATAGTGCCAAGGGTGTGGAAGGACAGACGCTGAAGCTCTTTGAGGTGTGCCGCCTGCGCGATATGCCGGTTATTTCCTTTTTCAACAAGATGGACCGCGAAGCCATGAATCCGTTTGATCTTCTCGATGATCTTGCGGACAAGCTGGCGCTTGATGTGGCGCCGGCAACATGGCCGATTGGTATGGGGCGGGATTTTAAAGGCTGCTATGATCTGATTAACGACCGGCTCATTCTGGTCGAGCGAAGCAAAGGCGATATTCCCGATGCTGGTGTTGTTTGTCAAGGTATTGACGATCCAAAGCTGGATGAACTTCTACCCTCAAATCTGGTGGAGCAATTACGCGAGGAAGTGGAGATGGTGCGCGAACTTTGTCCGACGTTTGATCAACAGGCTTATCTGGAAGGGACATTGACACCAGTTTATTTTGGTTCCGCCATCAATACTTTTGGTGTTAAAGAACTGCTTGACGGGCTTACCAGCTTTGCGCCAATACCGGGCTGCTATGCGACCACGTCGAGGAAGGTGGACGCCCACGAATCGAAAGTCAGTGGTTTCGTTTTTAAGATACAGGCAAATATGGACCCGAAACACCGGGACCGCATTGCTTTTTTCCGTCTTGTTTCAGGTAAGTTCAAACGAGGGATGAAGCTTAAACATGTGCGCGACGGTAAACTTGTCAACTTGCACAATCCTGTTTTGTTTCTTGCTCAGGACAGGGAGCTGGCGGAGGAGGCCTGGCCCGGCGATATTATTGGAATCCCAAATCATGGTAATCTGCGCATTGGCGATAGTCTGACTGAGGGGGAAGATCTTAGGTTTACAGGAATTCCGAGCTTTGCACCGGAGTATATTCAAACCGTGAGAGCCGAAGACCCAATGAGAGCTAAGCATCTGGCCCGTGCTCTGCATCAGCTTGCAGAAGAGGGGGCGGCGCGCGTCTTTAAGCCGGTTATCGGTGCGGAGTGGTATGTTGGGGTTGTCGGCATGTTGCAATTTGAAGTCATGGCTGACCGCATACGTACAGAATATGATGTTCCTTGCCGGTTTGAACCAACATCCCTCTATACGGCGCAATGGGTCGAAGGAGATGATCCGTACAAGCTCAAAAAGTTTATTGATAGCAATAAGGCCAATATGGCAGAAGACCACAACGGCTCCCCAGTGTTTCTGGCGCGAAACTCCTGGCGGCTTGATAAGGCGATAGAGGATAATCCGGATTTGCGTTTTCTCAAGACAAAAGAGCAACTTATTTAATATATTAAATAAAATATTCTCCAACGATTATTAGTATGATATTTTGTTCATAACTATGGCAGGACGTGCTTAATATCGAACATATGAAGGATTTTCTGCCGAGTTTGATGTGGACCATTGAAAACAAAAAGCCCTATTACGTATTAAAGAACCTCGATAATATTGACAAAAAGTATGTCAGAACCTCATTCATCGTTCTGCTGTTATCCGAGAATGGAATTGATGTCGATAAGGTACTGGTTTCGCACCATTTTTCATAAAATTAGATGTAAACTTGATTGACTTGTAAACGGTTTGTTATTGCTTTTTAACTATAAGTCTTGCTCTAGTATTTAAATAGTTTTGAGTATCGATTTATGATTAACACGTCAGATTTTATTCCTGATTTTACTGATGAAGATTTAACTTCGCGGCATCAAAAGGATTTTTTTTACTATTACAATAAAATAAAAGCTGATCGGCAAATACCGTCCCGTTCAGATATCAATCCGGCTGATATAGTAAAAATTCTACCTCACCTTATTTTAATTGAAAAAAGCAGAGGTAAATTTACTGTACGTTTGATGGGGACAAAGTGCGCCAGCGTTTTGGGAGAAAGAACAGGAAAATCTTTAAATTCAATTGACGGATCAACGGAAGAAATCGATCGATTAACGTGGAGTTCCGATAATAAAAGGCCCTACTTCCATAAAAGTCTTCTTGATAAAATCAGCAAAAAACACGTCAAGTCATCTGCGATTGTAATGCCACTCTCGGAGAACAATAATGACGTTAATATGTTTGTTGCCGTCCATCATTTTTATTAAGCCTACCCGTTCCATTTTTGGACAAGATCAGCAAGCTTTGGCCGGCCACGTTCGGTAGGTTGTTTGGTTGCGGTGCCAATATAGATAAAACCGGCAATTCTTTCTCGCGGATCGAGGCTTAACGCCCCAAGCACCTCTTTGTCATACGCATACCATTCGGACAGCCATTGACCCGCAAAACCCATAGCATTTGAAGCGATGAGAATATTTTGACAAACGGCACCAGCGGTCAAAATCTGTTCCCATTCTGGTACCTTGGGATTGTCGGCGCTTGCGGTAGATATGACAGCAATCACAAGAGGCGCTCTCAAAAATCGATTTTCCTCAAAATCAAGAAGTTCCTCGCTGGTTTCTGGATTATTTTTAGTGAAAACCAATCGAAGAACCTTACCAATTCTTGCCCGCGCGTTTCCTTCAAATGTCAAAAAGCGCCAGGGGACCTGTTTTTTATGATCAGGCACCCTTGAGCCGATTGCAAGGATCTGTTCTAGTTGCTCTTTACTGGGGCCAGGCCCGATCATGTCTTTGACCGTGAGGGAGCGGCGTAACTTCAGAAGATCAAGTGTTTCTGGAGAGGGATGGCTTGCGGCAAGGCGGTCACACGTGTCCGGTGCTTTTTTCGATGAATTCATTAATTGGTCCGATTGTTACTTGTCTGGATTGATCTTGACTGTGTTTGAGGAGCCGTTTTCGCCAGGAAAATCCTGAAATAGTGCTTCGATCATAATAGGCATGATCTGCGCCAAATTCTGGTTTCGATTGATGCTTTCAACGTGACCTTCATAGAGCCTCTCACCCGTACTAAGGTCAATAATATTCATGGAAAGCGCGCTGATATATTGCGCGGTGTTGTTTGAAGAACCGAATGAGGTGGAAATTCCGACACCAACGGAGGTCCCACTGCGGCGCCCACCACTTCCCATACCAACCCCCACAGAAACGGGAGAACGGTTTTCGACAATTGCGTCCTGAAGCGGCACAATCCTATAGCCAATTTCCGCCACGTAATGGGTCGCATTACCAGTCGGTGGGTTGTAGCCAACAGTTCCAAGTTTGTGTCCAATCATTTGCGCATAACTAGCAAACTCAATGGATTGTTGCAAAGTAGGATCCATAGCAATAACCTCAATGGTTTGCCCGCTTGGCGGCGGTAATTTGTGAAAGCGGGTTACATTATTCTTTATGCCTGAAGAACAAGCCGCCAAAATAATTGCCCCAATAATCACCAAGCTCATTTTAAGATTATTTTTCATCATATCCATCCTTTGCGAAGGGGTTAGAATACCAAACTCTATCTTAATCTTCCATGAATAAAATTTATATCTTTGGACTTGCTTCTTCGTGCAAATTGAGTATAAATCGACTTCCACACTATATCGTCTTGTGTGGGCGGTTAGCTCAGTGGTAGAGCGCCTCGTTGACATCGAGGAGGTCACAAGTTCGACCCTTGTACCGCCCACCATTTAGGTTCGCCATAGAGTCAACCCATTGTAGCCTCAGAGCCTAGGGTTTCTAACAACTTCCTAATCATTCTTCATCATTATCGTCCGTTAATTTCTCACGAACTGGAATTTGATTCTAGGGGAGTTTATTGTGATTTGCACGTCTAATTGTGATCTAATTGTGATCTGAATCATCGACGTGAGGATGAACTCAAAGATTAATGGAGTAGAACATATAGGCAGGCTCAATAACCCACAATATACGCACAGTTAACATTGACGGAGACCCGTGGTTCGTTACAAAGGACATAGGCGAGGGCTAAACCTAGATAAATGGGCGACAATATATTTTGTTTAAGTTGGTGCAGATTAACGCCAGATACTGACACGTAAAAGCACCCCAATGACAGGCGACTTTCAGTTCAATTTATTAATACACCAGATATGTGTTCTGGTTCGTACTCATCAATTAGTTCTATAGCGAGGAAAGGTTTGATGCCGAACGGGTCATCTATATATGATTTCATTGTTTCAATAACATCTTCAGGGTATTTTAGAGTTGTTTCAGAGCCAAATGCACTAACCTTCGCTATTTTGTCATTGGGAACGAAGTGCGGTTCATACGTTTTATTAACCAACATCAGACCGTCATTCGAAACACTTACTAAGGCATAATCATCAATCAATATAAGACCCTTCGCATTTGAAACTAATACTTCACGGTCACTAACAACACTTTTTGCTTCATTGTCGCTTGAAGAGGATAAGTCAGAATAAATCAACACTATAAGGTAGATTGCACCCGCAATAATAACAAACCCTTTCAGCTCATGTGCGATATCACCAACAACACCCTTAATCTTTTCAAACATATTCGCTCCCACTCATTTTCTTAATGCACACCATTTAAGACAAGACCATGTGAATAACAAGTTCATAGTTTATTTTAATTATCTCCGCTCGCTTGAAGCTCACACAGGACCCATACAGCCTCAAAGGTACCATCCGCTAGAGAGCTGCAATTGGACACTCAATAAGCCTATAAAGTCCCTTTGTGTCATTGTCGATTGCGTTCAATATATCATCGCATCAAAGCTGTTCTTGGATATAATCAGCCTGTATATACACCCACTCCACACCCCTTGTTTTCAGCAGATTTTTCATGACTTCCACTGTCCGTCGTCGAATGATTTGAGACTTATTTAG